>JAFTNB010000163.1 GCA_017452115.1 Alphaproteobacteria bacterium | reverse complement strand
GGGCAGATGAGTATTCATTTGGAGCGTTTAATGCGAAATCATCAACAACAGACAGCATTTGCTTCGACCAGAATTTTAGAGCTTAATCCGTATCATCCTTTAATTATTAAATTGGCGGAAATGGTCATGGATGAAGCGAATCGAGCAAAGGTTATTGAAGTTTCTAAAATATTGTTGGATCAGGCTAAAATTGCGGAGGGTGAAAGTATCAGTGATCCGGCATTTTATGGTGCAAAAATGAGCGAGTATATTCTTAAGGCAATTTGATTGCTGTATAAGTTATACTTGGAAACAGAATCTTAATCTTTTCCGGATAATATTGCCGCAGTGTTAATGTGGAGCGGTAATATGGTCTATATGATTTGCGGATTTGTTTGGGGATGTTTGATTCCGTATGCGGCACGGCGGTTTGCTAAATTTATGCCGGCTACGATGGCTTATGCTATATATCGTTTAATATGCCCGACTAAAGTTGTTTCTCGGCAAAAAAGAAAAGACAGCTTATGTTATAGACGTTTGATACGGCGATATGTAATGCGTTCTTTGGGATGGGGAATTATTGCTTGTGCGCTCAGCTATTTGGCAATGCACAAGTTTGGTGGCTTATATCTGTGGTGGTATTTGGCTTTTATTTGGATTTTGTTATTGTTAACAGAAATTGATTATCGGATGCAGTTGTTGCCTGATATTTTGACTGTTCCTTTGTTAATTTGCGGCTTTGCTTATGCTTCGTTTGTTGGTATATGGGTATTGCCGATTGAAAGTGCATTGGGCGCCAGTTTGGGCTATATTGTACCGGTCGTGGCAAGCGTATTATTTGTAAAGAAAAATCCGGATGCTTTAGGTGGGGGGGATATTAAATTATTGGCTGCGCTGGGTGCTTGGATGGGTTTTGAAAAATTAATGTATGCAATAATTCTGGCATGTTTGATATTTTTAATAACTGTTGTTTTGTATCGCAAAAAACGAGATGGGGCATTCGGACCTGCTTTGGCGATGGGAGCAATTGCTGTTGTGTTTTATTTTTTCTAGCTTAGTATAAGCTAAAATGGAGAATGAAATGAAAAAATCTGCGACTAAAAAAGATGATTTTACATTAACTCAAAAACTATTTAAAATTATTTTGCCAAGTGAAGATAAACGTAAATTGAAGAAACTGGTTAGCAGTAATGGTTTTGATGCGTTTATTATGTCGGTTATTTTGGCAGATGCTACTGTACTTGGAATTATGAGTACAAAACTTTTTGCTATTCATCCCGATCAGTGGTTGTTTGTTCTTGATAGATTGTTTATGAGCATATTTATTGTAGAAATGTTTCTAAAAATTTATGCAATGGGATTTAAATTTTTTAGGTCGGGTTGGAATATATTTGATTTGTTTATTGTGGCAATTTCTTCAGTGCCGCTCGCCAGCGCATTCATCGTATTGAGAACATTCCGTATTTTTAGGATGTTTAAGTTTGTTCATCGTTGGCCGTTGTTGGGAGATATTATTGATGCTTTTATTGCGTTAGTGCCTGCTGTTTTGGGCTTGAGTATAATTGCCGGAATATTCTTTTATGCTTTTGCTATTATTGCAGTTAGTTTATATGGTAATGTTTTTGCGGAATATTCATCGTTGTCGACAGCTATGATAATGACTTTAGAAACATTTAGTATTGATGGTTGGATGAGTTTGATTGCAACTAAAGTGATAACAGTCTTTCCGCATGCTTGGATGTTTTTCGGTGTTCAATCATTATCGGCTTTCTTATTGTTGATTAGCTTTTTTGCGACCGCAATTGCTGAAGTGGTAAATGTAATTCATAAAAAACGTATTTGAGTATAAAGTTGAGGATAAAACGCATAATCAACAAAGATTATGCGTTTTTTTTATGATGAAACTTGACAATGGAATTAAAAATTCCTACCTATTCTAGTAGAAAGATGATGTTTGTAATTTATTTAGGAGTAAATAGAAATGAAAATCAGACCATTACATGACAGAGTGGTGATTAAACGTTTGGAAGAAACAACAAAAACTGCCGGCGGTATCATTATTCCGGATACTGCTAAAGAAAAGCCAAGTGAGGGTATTGTAGAAGCGGTTGGAACTGGTATTCATACTGAAGATGGTAAAGTTTTGCCAATGAGTGTGAAAGTTGGGGATAAGGTTTTGTTTGGAAAATGGTCCGGAACAGAAGCTAAAATCGATGGTGTTTCTTATTTGATTCTTAAAGAATCTGAAATTCTTGGTGTTATTGAATAGTTTATATAGAGAGGATTAAAATTATGGCAGCAAAAGATATTATGTTTGCAACCGATGCTAGAGCTAAAATGCTTAAAGGTGTGGAAACTTTAGCAAAAACAGTAAAAGTTACTTTAGGTCCTAAAGGACGTAATGTGATTCTAGATAAGTCTTATGGCGCTCCCAAAATTACTAAAGACGGTGTTTCTGTAGCGAAAGAAATTGAACTTGCCGATAAGTTTGAAAATATGGGGGCTCAATTGGTTAAAGAAGTTGCACAAAAAACAGCTGATAAAGCCGGTGACGGTACAACAACTGCAACTGTTTTGGCCGAGGCTATTATTCGTGAGGGATGTAAAGCTGTTGCAGCAGGTATGAATCCGATGGATTTGAAACGTGGTATTGATATGGCTGTTGAGGCTGTGGTTGAAGATATTAAATCTCGTTCAACAGATATTAAAACTTCTGAGGAAATTGCTCAAGTCGGTACAATTTCTGCCAATGGTGATCGTTCTATCGGTGAGTATTTGGCTCGTGCGATGGAAAAAGTCGGAAATGAAGGTGTTATCACAGTTGAAGATGCCAAAGGTTTGGAAACAGAACTTGATGTAGTTGAAGGCATGCAGTTTGATCGTGGTTATCTTTCTCCGTATTTTGTAACTAATCCGGATAAGATGACTTGCGAATACGAGAATCCGTTTATTCTTCTCTATGACCAAAAAATCAGTAATCTGCAGCCGCTGATTCCTATTTTGGAAGCAATTGTTCAGTCCGGACGTGCTCTTTTGATTGTTGCAGAAGATATTGAAGGTGAAGCTTTGGCTACTTTAGTTGTTAATCGTATTCGCGGTGGTCTTAAAGTTTGTGCGGTTAAAGCTCCGGGATTTGGTGACAGACGCAAAGCAATGTTGCAAGATATTGCTATCCTTACCGGTGGGCAGGTTATTTCTGAAGAACTTGGTATGAAGATTGAAAATGTTACTCTCGAAATGCTTGGTACCGCTAAGAAAGTTGAAGTAAATAAAGATGATACAACTATCATTGACGGTGACGGTGAAAAGGATTTGATTGCTGCTCGTGCTGCACAAATTCGTAAAGAAATTGAAACCACAACTTCTGATTATGATAGAGAAAAATTGCAAGAACGTTTGGCTAAAATTTCCGGTGGTGTTGCAGTTCTGCGTGTAGGTGGTGCTTCTGAAGTCGAAGTTAAAGAGAAGAAAGATAGAATCGATGATGCTCTTAATGCTACTCGTGCTGCAGTAAAAGAAGGTGTGGTTGCCGGTGGTGGAACAGCATTACTTTATTCAATTAAGGCTTTGGATAAATTATCTCCGGTTAATCAAGATCAGAAAGTCGGTATTGATATTATTCGTAAGGCTTGTGAAGCTCCTATTCGTCAGATTGCTGAAAATGCTGGTGTTGATGGTGCAGTTGTTGCTGGAAAACTTCTTGAATCTACGGATTCTAATTATGGTTATAATGCACAAATCGGAGAATATACCGATATGGTAAAAGCCGGTATTATTGATCCGACTAAGGTTGTTCGTACTGCTTTGCAAGATGCTGCATCTGTCGGTGGTTTGTTAATAACAACTGAAGCTATGGTTACAGAACTTCCGCAAAAAGAATGTCATTGTGGTGGTGCCGGTGCCGGAATGCCAGCTGGTGGTATGGGCGGAATGGGTTTTTAATCTATATTCGTTTGAAAATAATAGGAGAGGTTTTTCCTCTCCTTATTTTTTGTAATACCTTTAATTTCCAGTTGGGATAATTATATTGTAGAATGGAGGTGCATTATGATGAAAACAGCAGAAATTAACGGTAAAGAAAGAGTAGTTATTGAAACAAGCCCTAAAAGCGGTTTGTGGTATGTGGTGTTAGCTTGGTTTGTGGGGGTATTGGGTATTCATAATTTTTATGCCGGTTATTTTATTCGTGGATTGGTACAGCTTATTTTAACAGCTATATCTTGGATGTTCGGTTTTATTCCTCTATTGGTTGTAATAGCTTGGGTGTTTTTAGATATGTTGTTTGTAAGTCGAGATGCTCAAGGGATTCCTTTTAAGGGAGATATTGGAGTAGTTACAGTAGTAAAAATTATTGCGGCATTTTGGCTGCTGGGGAATATGTATTATATTTATTCCAGTGGTGTGGTGATTATTGATAGTGCTGAAATATTGCCAAGTGGACAAGAAGTTTCAGTGGAAATGACTGAATAATAATATGATAGCAAAAAG
>JAFTNB010000162.1 GCA_017452115.1 Alphaproteobacteria bacterium | reverse complement strand
GGTTGAGTATATTAATACGGTTGTAGCTGATATTTTGGGCATGGGGGCAGATGAGGTTAAAGGACGAAATTTTTTAGATTTCGTAAATCATGAGGATTGGAATTTGTTGGCTGAAAATATTGGGCTTATGTTGACGGAATCTAAATCTGTATCAATACGGTTACAAAATAAAAATGGTGGGATGGTCGAAACTGTATTGGATGCTTTATATATTCCGGATGATGAGCATTTTGCTTTTGTTTTAATCGGGCAACATATGAAAAAAGAAAATGTGGTATCACCAAGAGAATATTCTAATGTGGAGTTCTATGATTCTTTGACCGGATTGCCTAATTTTTATTTGTTTGAAGATAGGGTAAAAGTTGCGGTAAATCGAGAAATTTATAAAGATATATCTGCTCCTAAAAACATGGTTGCAGTTGCCGCAATATCAATAGATAATATTTTTGCATTGCGGCAAATAGGAATGGAAGAGTTTATATTGAAAAATTTAGCTTCTAAATTAGCTCTTTCATTGAATAAAAGTTATACAATTGCTCGAGGAATTAAAATTCAATTTTGGGTATTGATGAGTGATTTGTCTGATGTGAATGTTTTAGATGTGGAATTGAAAAAAATTAAAGCTATTTTTGATGATGGTGTTGATGATAATTTAGCTCATCATGAAATTAATAGTAGTATTGGTGTTAGTGTATTTCCTATTGTAGCGCGTTCAGGCAAAAAATTACTTGATCAGACAATTGCAGCAGTAAAAAAAGCACAAATGGAAAATAACGGTATTTGTTTCTATAATGAAGATAGGTCAGATTCCTCTGCTAAATAAGTACGGCAAATGTTTTGCCATGGCGGAGAATTTGTTCTGCTTGCCAAGTATAAGTTCCATAATTTTGGTGAATGATAAATTTTGGTTTGATAATGGCTGGTGTTTTGCTGTTTTTGCGAGCTGAAATTAATACCCTTTTAGCATTTTGCTGCTCTTTTGAATATAGGGGAATTATGTTTATTTCGCCTGCTTTCCCGTATAGTGATGATAATATTTGCGGTAGGGCTTCGGCTCGGTTTATCATATATAAATAACCAAACGGAGCAAGCATTTTAAGACAAAATTGAAGCCAATTATTAAGATTGAATGCAGCAAAATTATGAGCTAAAGATTTGCTGGGGTTAGGGCTTTTCATATCGGCTTCAGAATAAGGCGGATTGGTTATTACGTGCTGAAAACTATTGGCTTTTTCGGGGAGTTTGTTGCTACGTATGTCTACATTGTGATATTGTAAAAAATGAGAAAAGTTATTGGCTTGGGCACTGAGATTAGCTAGTTCTACAAGTTCTGATTGAAGCTCAAAACCATGGATTTGTACATCATATTGTTGTAAGCGGTGGGCAAGACACAGCGAAATTGCTCCAGTGCCGGAACCAACATCTAAAATTCGATCTTGTGGTCTTATCTTTTCCGGTAATGCCGATAAAATAACGGCATCGGTGGAAGCTCGGTATCCATTGACCGGTTGGAATATTTTTACCTTATGATTTAAAAGGTAGTCATTTGTATATTCAGGCATAAGTATCTCCGCAGTGTAGTGTTCGTATCATATACACGAAAGAGTGAAAATACCAGTAAAAATATTTTTAATGTTAAAATATAAATTCAAGTTTTTGATGTTGAGAAGAGTTTTATACAAATTCGCGTTCCTATTTCCTATCAAGTATTTACATTTGATGAAACATATGATATAGTTCTGGTTAGAGGTAATTTATATAATTGGAGCTATAAGATGAGGAAAGATATATTAATTTGTAGATGCCTTGAATTTTTTGCTGTGCAAAAAATAGGCATGACAACTCTATTAATAATCAGGAGATTCCTTGACGATTGCTGTCGCAATCGAGGAATGACATCTACCTTAATGTCATACTCGGGTAAATTTTCTTCTTCGTCATACTTGTGCTCTTTTTTAATGTCATACTCGGGTTTATCCCGAGTATCCAAGTTATTTAAGTGGATTCTCGGAACAAGT
>JAFTNB010000161.1 GCA_017452115.1 Alphaproteobacteria bacterium | reverse complement strand
TCGTCTTCATTTTCAAAGAATTTATAGCCTTTACGCGATGTTATGGTTTCTATCAATACCTTCATTTTTACTCCTTGTATCTTATGATGGTATTTATAGGATTTTTCATCTTCCAACTCGTTGAATTTAAAATAAAATGATGTTGAATCAATCAATTACCAACAAAAATGTTAAAAAAAGTGCTTGACTTAAGATTTTTGGCATGATACCTGGTCCGCCATCAAAAGCAATAATTTGATGGAGATTCAAATGATTAGCAATAAAAATGCTTTAATGCAGGCACTTTATAACGATGATATGGAAGCCGTCCGTGCAGAGCTTGCGAATGGTGTGGATGTTAACCAACCATACAATGCTGCCGGGTGGACACCATTTATGTGGGCGTGCAAGGAATTTTTTGAGACTGACGTGATTAAGCTCTTTTTAGAGGCCGGCGGTAATGTTTCTTCTTGGAATAAAGATGGAGAGACGCCGTTTATGATTGCCGCCAAGCGTAGAAGTTCACCGGCTACTTTGAAGCTTTTATTGGACGCCGGTTCGGATATCAACGCACTGGATAACAAAGGCACAACTGCTTTTATAAACATAGTCAGACACCCGCAAGCAATGATGAGACTGTCTATTCTAGACTTTATGATTGAAAACGGAGCAAATCCGAACATTTCCGACAAATCAGGTAAAAGTGTTTGGGACTATGCCGCCGAACAGGAGGGACTGACCGACTACTTATGCGTTCGGTTATTGGAGGAAAGTTGCCATGAATAATGCTGCCCGAATTGCCGCATTAAACGATGCTTTCAGAGCTAATCCCTCGCTTGAGACATTTGTTTTAACCGCCGGTATTCTTACTGATATGCCGCAGGACGTTGAAGCAATTCTTAACAAAGTACGGACTTTTAAGGATTTCAACGAAAACGATGATCCGTATGGTGAACACGATTTCGGGGCGTTTGATTTTAAGGGCAAGAAGATTTTCTGGAAGATTGATTATTATGACCGCAATTTTGAATTTGCCTCGCCGGATGCCGCTAATCTGGCGGTTACCAATCGCGTTTTAACCGTTATGTATGCCGATGAATACTAAGAGGCCGTTATGGAATATGATGTTATTTGCAGCGAAAGCATAGACAAGCTGGTAGAATATGTGAACGTATACCTTCAGGAAGGCTGGAAATGCCAAGGCGGTATCGGTGTATTGACACAAGGGTTGAGTTACAAAGTTTTTTATCAAGCAATGATTAGAGGGTAATATGGTTAACAGTGTTTTTGTAGATGACAAGAAAATGAGAGATATCCTGACTTATATCAGCGGAATGAAGCACGCGAAGAAAATCCGGATGATGTTTTTATGTTCGCACAACGGTATGCGGTCTATCAACTTCTGCTATTTGCAGGTTAAAGATGTCTATACACCCGACTGGAAGGTAAAAGATGTTATTTGCTTAGATTACGACAAGAACAAAGGCAAAAACAAATGCTCGTATTACCTCAACGGGCAAATGAAGAAAGAGTTTGGCGAATATTTGAAGTATCTGCAGAGCCAGGATGCGAATTTGAACAGCGAGAGCTATTTGTTTACAAGCCAGAAGCAAAACAAGCCGTATAACCGCGTCAGCATCAGCCGGTTATTCAGTTCTATCTACCGGAAATTTAACATTCAAGGAGCCAGTCACCTAGGACGACACCTGTTTGTTTCAAAACTGGTAAACTCCGGCGTTAATATCTGTATCGTGCAGAAACTGGCTAATCATAAGAACATCAGCACCACACAGCACTATTTTAACTACGATCCGCAAATGCTCGCGAATGCAGTCGAGAATGTGAGAGTGTAGGGCGAAAAAAATGAAAAAATTGGTGGAGGCCAATCATTTTTAGTTGAATAGTGATTTATGTTTAGTATGATTAAAAGAAAAACATAGTTTCACGGAGAATAACTTATGCAAAAGTACATGGATATAAATGGTGATTCCGGTGTATATGGATACGAAATTGGAACTGATTATATAAAGGTTCAATTCAAAGATGGTTCTATATATACCTATACTTATTTAAGTGCTGGACGAGATAAAGTTGAAACAATGAAAATTCTCGCAAAATCTGGAAATGGATTAAATTCTTTTATTAACAGATACGCACGAAAACTTTATGCGTAGGTTAGGAGTAAAAGCAATGCCTGAGATAAAATGTCCGAAGTGTGGAGAAGTATTTACGGTTGATGAGTCCGGATATGCGGCGATTGTTGCACAAGTTCGCGATAATGAATTTCATAAAGCTATTCATGAACACTTGGAACATATAGAAAAAGAAAAGCAAAGTGAGCTGAAACTGGTAGAAAGCAAAGCGGAGATGGATAAAGCACAATCCGTAGCATCACTTAATCAGGAAATTTCCAATCTCAAAGCTCAGCTTGTTTCTCTCGGAAAAGATAAGGATTTAGAAAAAGCTCAAAGCATCTCAGGCTTGCAACAAGAAATTGAAAAGTTAAAGGCGCAAGTTTCAGCCAATGATAAGGATAAACAACTCGCGGTAACTGAGGCTGTAACCTCTAAAAATGATGAAATCACTGCCCGCGATAAGAAAATTGCGGAATTAAACATTAAGTTACAAGAAGCCGAGAAAGATACTCTGGTCAAAGAACAAAACTTAAAAGACAATTATGAATTGCAACTAAAAGAAAAAGATACGCAAATTGAATTTTACAAAGACCTTAAAACCAAGATGTCTACCAAAATGGTCGGAGAAACTCTGGAACAGCACTGTGAGATAGAATTTAACAAATTACGGGCGACCGGTTTTCAAAATGCTTACTTTGAAAAGGATAATGATGCCAAAACCGGCAGTAAAGGAGATTACATCTATCGTGAATCAACAGAAGATGGTGTCGAGTTCATTTCTATTATGTTTGAAATGAAAAACGAGATGGATA
>JAFTNB010000160.1 GCA_017452115.1 Alphaproteobacteria bacterium | reverse complement strand
ATTCAACTAATGATAAGATTAAAAATAAATAAAGAGCCTTATTGGTTAGAATTAGGATATGGAGTTAAAGTTAAGGTAAAACCTTGCACTTCTGCTGTATTTTATGAAGCAAAAGCATATATGAACTCCAAGCTATCTGAATTTGCAAAAATTTATCAGGCAAATAAAGCCGCTGGAATTGAAGATAATTTGCTTGCCGATATTGAAAATCCAATAAAACGAGAAGCATTGGCTGACAAATTCTTACTTATCGGTTTAGGAATTGCCGGTATTTTAGAGTGGAATGGTGTTATGGATGCAGAAAAAGATGAAGTTGCGCCATTAAATGAAAGCAAGATTGATGAGCTTTTCTCAAACTTTTGGGCTGTTGCAGAAAACTTCCGCCATCAATATTGTAGCTTACACGAAATAATTGAAGCAGAAAAAAACGCTTATACTCCCGAGCCAAATGGCACTTCGGTGACGGGAGAAGTTATTGCCAAGGGTGTGGAGAAGGAAAAAACTTCTGTCCATTCCACAAGTGCCAATACACCCGAACAGCCTTAGAAACAGATGTCGGATATCAAGCTTGGGAGGTTTTATTAAAACTTCCAAAGCCTGATTTGGCTTTAGCATTAGAAATTGCTCGCAACTTAGGATTTGATATGGATATCATGAGTGAGCTACTACCTGTAGGAATTTATGGGATGAAATGTGGAATTGATAGCAATAATTTTGAAAACTCCTTTGAAAAAGTGTAAGATTAGCACAAAAAGTCCTTTGGAAAAGTGTGAAATTTAGCCTAAAAGTCCTTTGAAAAAATGTAAAATAACACTTGAAACTCTTTTGGAAAAGTGTTATGTTATCTTCATAGTATATTGAAATATGGAGATTTATTACATGGAACGTCATGCTATGGAGCAATTAATTGCTTGGAAAAATAGTAAAAATCGTAAACCACTAGTTCTGCAAGGAGCTCGTCAAGTAGGTAAAACGTGGCTTATGAAAGAATTTGGAAAAAAGCATTTTAAGAAGCATGCTTATTTTATTTTTGAAAAAAATGAAAAACTTAAAAGTATTTTCCAAGGTGATTTAAATGTACATCGCATTCTTGAATCTTTAGAAATTTTAGCAGGATTTAAAATTACACCAGACACCCTAATTGTTTTTGATGAAATTCAAGATTGCCCTGATGCTATTACATCTCTTAAGTATTTTAATGAAGAATTACCGGAATATCCTATTATTGCTGCAGGAAGTTTATTAGGTGTAGCTTTACATAAAGGATTATCGTTTCCAGTAGGAAAAGTTAACTTTATGACCCTTTATCCATTGAGTTTTTTTGAATTTTTGGATGCTATGGGTGAGCATATGAAATTAGAGCATCTTCAAAAAGGTAATTTTGAAGTACTGAAACCATTTCATGATGATTTGATATCTTTATTAAAAAAATACTTTTTTGTAGGGGGAATGCCTGAAGCTGTAAATAATTATGTAACAGAGCGTGATTTTAATAAAGTAAGAACTATTCAAACAGAAATATTAAAAGCTTATGCCAGAGATTTTTCAAAACATGTTCCTCTTTCAAATCAAGCTAAGTTGAAACTTGTTTGGGATTCAATACCTACTCAGCTTTCAAAAGAAAACAAAAAATTTGTATATGGAAATATTGAAAAAGGTGCAAGAGCAAAAGAATTTGAAGATGCGATTGCATGGTTAGAGGCTTGTGGTTTAATTTATAAGGTAAATAGAATTAAAAAACCAGATTTACCATTAGCTGCTTATAAAGATTTATCTGCATTTAAGCTATTTATGGTAGATTTGGGATTATTATCAGCTATGGCATCTCTCGATGCACAAACCCTAATTTCGGGTAATGAATTTTTTGAAGAATTTAAAGGTTCGTTAACTGAGCAATATGTGTTGCAACAGCTTAAAATATATTCAGATAAGCTTGATATTTATTATTGGGCTAAAGAGAGCGGAACAAATGAAATTGATTTTGTAATTCAAATATCAAATGAAATTATTCCAATTGAAGTAAAAGCTTCAACAAATTTGCAGGCCAAAAGCTTGAAAAGTTATATAGATGATTTTAAGCCCAGTAAAGCTATTCGTTTTTCAGGTGCAACATATAAACAAAATGAAGTTATTACGGATATTCCTCTATATGATATTCCATATATTGTGAATTAACTAATAAAAAATATACAACACCTCAATCGTTTGGTTGGGGTGTTTTTTTATAGGAAAAATCATGAGTGCGGTAAAAAATTTAAGTATACGGCTTGCGGCAGTTGGTGGCGATAAGGTGCGCAAAGAATTCAAAAGCCTTGGTGCTGATGGTGAGAGAGCATTTCGGCAGATTACTAATGTTATTACACCGGCTAATGATAATTTAAAGGCTTTAGATGCAACAGCTCGCACTTTTAATGATGTAATCCGCAAAGGAACTGCTTTATTTGGTGCATATCTTGGGTTTCAGGGATTAAAAAACACATTTTCAGCTATTTTTAGCGCTAATAAATCTTTTGAACAACTATCAGGTTCTCTTAAAACTGTGACTGGTTCTGCTCAAGGAGCTCAACAAGCATTTGCATTAATTGAGAAGTTTGCAATTGATACTCCTTATCAGCTCAATGAAATAGTTGAGGCATTTATTCGCTTAAAAGCCTTGGGTTTAGAGCCATCTGAAGCAGCTCTTACCTCTTATGGTAATACTGCTTCTGCTTTTGGTAAGAACATTAAGGATTTTGTTGATGCAGTCGCAGCAGCTACCGTTGGCGAGTTTGAAAGGCTTAAAACCTTCGGTATTAAGGCTCGTGCTGAAAATGAAAAAGTTAGCTTTACCTTCCAAGGTGTAACAACAACAGTTCAGAAAAATGCTACCGAAATTGAGAAATACCTTCGTTCACTTGGTGATATTAATTTTGCTGGTGCAATGTCCGAGCAAATGAAAACCATGAATGGGGTATTATCCAATATTGAGGATAGCTTTGAAAAAATCTATCGTCAGATTGGTCAAGCCGGATTAAATGAGACGCTAAAATCTACATTTACTCGATTTAATGAGTTGGTT
>JAFTNB010000159.1 GCA_017452115.1 Alphaproteobacteria bacterium | reverse complement strand
GTTGCTTCTCGTGCATCATCTTCTTCTAAATTAAGACTTTGATTGAGTTTACGCATTGCGCTATAATAATCATTATTGCGAGTATATAGGTCGGCAAGAGTTTTAAGTAAATTTAATCTAAATTGTTTATTTCCCCATACGTAGTATAATCTTTCCATGATTTCAATGGTTGGAGATAATGGTAAAAATCCTAATCGGTTTGATAACCTAGAACTTTCAAAACGTGCTAACGCAGAATGTTTATAATCTTCTGAGGAAGATAGTTCTTTTAAAGCTCGGATAGCATTGCGGGGGTAACCTTGTAAAGATTGCCGCATTGCATCTAGATATTTTATTTCGGCTTGAGTGTAAATGTTTTGAGAGGTAGATTGTTTCAATATATCAATAAAATTTTTAGTTGATATATCATCTCCGGCGGAAAGTGCTGTTATAGCCCCAACTGAAGCAATACGTGATTTTATGGCTTGCGGATAGTCTTTTATTAAATAAATAAAGGAAACTAATACGGCATTGTTTTCCGGACGATCTGAAATAGCAGAAGCGGCAATTGTTCTCCAGAATACAGCTTCGTCATTGTCAGTTAGTGTATCTATTGAAAAATGCTTAAGTGCTGAATTGTAGCGATGACTCAAAAAATTGGCTACGCCAAGTAAGGTGTGCATAGCATCCGTGTCTTTGTAAGGTGAAATTTGATTTAGTTTCTTGAGTATTGTTAATGCTTCCGGTCCCATACCCATGTGGAGGTAATATTTTGCAAGATTTAATTCTGCAGCAGGTTTTTTATCCGAAGATGCTTCATTGATGTCATTTTGAAGAATTGTAAGTGCTTCAGAATATTTTTTTTCTTGAAGTGATGAAGGGATGTTTAAATCAAAAATTTCAGTTGGAGCAACCGTATGAGATAAAGAATGTTGTCTACGTAAATAATCTAAGTCAGCGGATATGTTAAGACCTCTTTCTGCAGCAGAAATAACAATACCAGTATTACCTCTTTCTATTCTTAAATCAGAAGTGTTAGGGACGAGAGCGATACCTTGAGTTGAGTGTAAAAATGTTAAATCAGGATATTCATAGGTACTGCTAATTCCAAGACCAACATCTGATAATGGAGCTATATTTATATTGTCGCCGACTTCCGGATCAACTACTGAAAGGATATTTCCGCTACTTTCAGAAGGAATATAAAAATATGATTGTTTTAAGGCGTTGTATTGGGTGAATAATGATACATCCTTAATTTTTTGAGGAGATTTGCCTTTATATAGGTCTATAATCCAAAGTAAGCCTTCTTTGCGGACATGAAAAGATACTCCTTTTTGTAATTTTAATCTTAATACGCTTCCCTTAGTGTGAGGAATTTCTAAAACCTCAGTTGCTAATGGAGAAGCCATTTGTGCAATTTCATCAATATCCAATTTTTTTCGATGGTCAAACGCAATCCAGAGATGTTCTCCACGTTCGAATACAACTGCTCCAGTTGGAGTATTCCAAGAAAAACTAAGGCTGATGATTTCTTTGCTTTGAGGAGATGATATTTTTTGATAAGCATTTTCTTTGTGAGTCATCGGTTCTGAATCGGAAGTTTGTGCTAATTCTAAAATAATTAGATTATCTTTTTCTCCGGCTTTTAGTAAACGTGAAGGAATTTCGTAGTTGATTCCTCCCATAGCATTAGGTGTTTGTCTGATATGTGTAAAATGAGGATATTTTTCCGCTCCGGTAACATTAATATCTACAGGGGCAAGAAAATAGATAGTTGTTACTGATGGGGATGTATTTATGGTGTAAAGAATTTTCTTTTCCGGTTGAAATGTAAAGATATTATTATTGGCAGAACTGCTGATGTCTAAATTTATTTTGGTTTTTTTTTGGTACCGTTGATTGAGGGTTTGCGGGATGAGTTCAATAAGCAGTTTATTATTATGGCGGCGTCCAGATATTGTTACCGGAATTTGTAATTCAAAGCTGAGGTTTTGTTTATCAGAGGAGAGAATTTGTTTTTGAATAACTTCTTTAATTTCGGCAGTTAAATCTTTTGTCAGATTAACAGGTTTGGTAAATGTGATGTCTAATCTATTGTCTTTGTGTATAATTCGGTAGTCGTTATCGTGGGCTAACGGAATGGAAAGTCTGATTAAATCAGGAAGTATTGCGGCTTGAGGGGAACAGATAAAAGTACATACAACAAAAATAACAGATAAAAATCTGTAAAGTTTTTGTTTAATGGCTTTTCGTAAATCTGACATCAATGCTCCTAATTTAGTAATTGTGTCCTATTAGCTCAGATGTTATTTCTTTCACTCATTCGGCATTCATTTGTGAAAGAATTGCTGAAGTGGTGGCCGGTTTCATTTCTTTGAGTAAAGGAATAAGTATGCTCATATCCAATGTATTGAAAATACGTGCAGCATCTTTGGGTTTCATATTAACATATAATTTAGCTAAGGAAGAAATTTTTTCTTTTTCTTCTGTGTTATATTCGACCATAAGTTTTTTTAAGCGTTGTTCATAATCTTGAAGTTGTTTGATTTTTTTATCAATTTCATCTTCTGCAACTTTGAGTTGAACTGCCTTACGGTCGATTTCTTTGCTTCTTAAATCCATAGCTTCTCTTCTTTCGGCAAGTTCTTGGAGAATCATTATTTCGGATTGACTAAAACCATTATCAGCACGAGTATTATTAGGAGAGATGGTTGTTGGAGGATTGTTACTTGTATTGAGAACTTTAGAGAGTTCTTCTGTTTCTTGAGTATTTATGTTTTCTGCAAATGCACTTTGTTGACTGATGCTAATTTTGTTATTTTGTGGATGCTTCAATAAGTCAAACACATTATTAACTTTAACAGACAAAGTTAATACTGCTAAAAAAATAAAGAATGGAAGAATTCGTAAGTTTTTTTTGTTTTTTGCCATGATTATTATTTTTCCTAT
>JAFTNB010000158.1 GCA_017452115.1 Alphaproteobacteria bacterium | reverse complement strand
TTTTATTTGTGCAAGACAGTACGCTTAATTTATTATTTATGAAGTTTTTAATCTATTTTTAGGTTTTAAGCAAGTAATTATGCCTGTTTATCCGTGTTTTCTTTAGGAGGGACCGGATCATAACCACTTCCTCCCCAAGGGTGACAACGTAAGATTCTTTTGGTGCCTAAATATAGTCCTTTTACTATACCATGGATTTCAATGGCTTCTATCATATATTCAGAACAAGTGGGGCGATAACGGCATACTCCCGGAAAAAGCGGAGAAACAAATTTTTGATAGAATCTAATTGGAAGAATCAGAATTTTGAGGAGAATTTTCTTCATGTGTGGAAATTTCTTTGTGTAACAGTTTGTGAATTTTTTTGAGGGCATACTGCATATCTAAACGCAGTTGTTCAAAAGGGCAGTCGGCAGTATTATAGCGACCAATAAGAACATATTGTACTTGTGGAAGATGATTGTAAGGTAAAAATTCTCGAGCCAGCACCCGTAGTCTTCTTTTGGTGCGATTGCGAATGTGAGCTTTGCCTAATTTTTTGGTGGCGGTATATCCTACTTCATACGTGTTATCCGGACATTTAAAATTAAAAGCCGCCTGAAGTATCAGAGAAGATAGAATCACTTTCTGACCGCTTTGGGCGACTTTTATAAAATCTTTCCGTTTTTTTATGACGCGGATTTCAGTCATTGCAAAAATCGCTTAGGCTGAAAGTCTTTTACGTCCTCTAGAACGGCGTGCTGCCAATACTTTACGTCCTCCGGCAGTTGCCATGCGAGTGCGGAAACCATGACGGCGTGCTCTTACCAATTTGGAAGGCTGATATGTACGTTTCATTTATTTTCTCCGGTTATGCTATAAAAAATAGCGATTTGTTATTATTAATTATTTAAGCCTTGTGTTATTACAAAGCCTCGGACAAAAGCTTTATATCGGTAAAGTAATTGAGAGTCAATAGTTTTTTGTAAAAATAAAGCCTCCGGTAGGGAGGCTTTATGTGTTATCTGCGATCTCCGAATAGATTGAGTAATGCAATGAAAATATTAATAAAATCCATATATAAGCTCAATGCTCCGGCAACAGCTTTTTTAGAAGCCACTTCTCCGATGTCATCAGCATAATATAGTTGACGAATCTTTTGAGTGTCGTAAGCTGTAAGAACAGTAAAAATAATTACCGAAAGGAATGAAATGGCATAAGACATTCCGGGGCTTTTGAGAAAAATATTTACAACAGCAGCGATAATAATTCCCCATACACCCATAATCATAAAAGAACCGATGGAACTTAAATCTTTTTGAGTGGTATGTCCGTATAGACTCATTCCGCCAAAGGTTGCGGCTGTAATTAAGAATATTTTAGTAATGCTTTGTTGGGTATACACCATCAAAATAGGGGATAAAGAAGCTCCCATTAATGCGGAAAATACCCAGAAAGCTAATTGAGTTTGTGCGGCTGTGCCTTTGGTGATTACCCAGCCAAAAGCAAATACCATGATTAATGGTGATAATACGGCAAGCCAGCCTAAACCGGTCATGCCTGTGGTTGTAAAAAATAAATTAAATAATGAAGTGTTGGCAATAAGAAAGGCCGTTAATGCAGTAATGCAAAGTCCTCCTGCCATGTAATTGTAAACGCGAAGCATGTGCCGGCGCAGTCCTTCATCAATTAATGCAGCGGCTGTGGGGCGAGCAAAACTTCTATTTTCCATAGTTAATTCTCCTTTTTTTGAAACTGAATATAATATAGAGATTTATTGATAATAAATCAATAGGCGGAATTTACTTGTTAAGATTAACGGTATTGATACAATTCTCGTCCATGTTCTTTAAGCCATTCCCGTCCTTCTTTATAACGCGGGCACAGGGCTTGTACGGTATCCCAAAAATCAGAAGAATGGTCTTGGTGCAAGAGATGTGAAACTTCGTGGGTGATTAGGTAATTGATAACAAATGATGGGGCTAAAGCAATACGCCAATTATAGTTAATATTACAGCGGCTGGAGCAGCTTCCCCAGCGAGATTTAGTATCCTTAATGCAGACATCGCAGACTTTACAATCTATCTTATCTGCAAGACGAACAGAACGTTTGTAAAATTCATCGGCAGCTTTTTTCTTAATGAAATCTTTAACACGGCGGTGTAAAAATTCTTTTTCTCCGGAAACATAGAGTATTCCTGATTTTATATATTCTCCACGACGGGCTTGAGGTTGATGGTTGATTTGATATTCTTTGCCAAAGAGAGAAATGGTTTCTCCATTTTCAAAACTGCGTAGAGAAGGTATTTTGCTTAAACTTTCGACAATCCATGTTTGGTGAGCACGAACAAATTCTACTGCTTTTTTATTGGTGCAATATTTAGGAATCGTTAAAGCAGGGATTCGTTCTTTGGCATCTATTCGGAGTGTTAGTTTGCGAGCAAGCGGGGAACGTGTGACTTTGATTTCGAACCCTAAAGCTTGTGCAAAATCAAAGGTCTTGCCAGTCAATAAGGTGATTTTCATAGTTTTTTATTCCGCTTTCTGAAATAGTGTTGCGATTTTTTAATGACATTTTAGCCTGATGAACAGAATCAGCTCGTTTGGTGATTAAGGGATGCCAATCGGGTAAATCATAGCCATTATCAAGCAGCCAATAGGCACAAGTTTTAGGCAGCCAACGTGGTTTTTCTCTGATGGCTTCAATGGTAATATCGCGGCAATCAGGAACAACCTCAAAGCGATGTTCATAAATGCGGCAAAGACAGTTATTACAATTTAGAAATCGGCAATGAGTATTGGTAAATTTGATTTTGCCTTTGATTTCTATTTTATTTAGGCAGCACTTTCCACATCCATCACATAGAAGTTCCCATTCTTCTTTGTTCATTTCTTCGAGTTTTTTCTTTTTCCAAAATTCAGGTTCAATATGTTCTAAATTGTCATAGCGTGATTGAGGATTAAATTCAGAATCAAAATAGTTATCTTGGCTATTCATAGTTCGTTCCAATCGGTTATATAATCTTCAATATCATCAGGGTTAATATCTTTTTCGTTGATGCAAAAGGAACGAATCGAATGTTCTTCATCTCTTTGTCCGGTGAGTAAGGGATGCCATTGAGGAAGTCCTTTGCCTTCATAAAGATAACGATAAGCGCAAGTTTTGGGCATCCAAGGGATGTTTCCGATATTGTCTTTGGTTAGTTTGAGACATGCAGGAACTAATGTGCAGCGATTTTTATATTCTGTACATTTGCAACTGTCTTTATCAAAATAACGGCAGGTGACTTTAGTGTAATATAATTCTTCCGTGTCTTCATCCTGTAGTTTGATAAGGCAACATTTTCCGCAGTTCATGCAGACTGATTCCCATTCTTCTTCTGTGAAGTCGGCAAGATTCTTATATTCCCAAAAGTGCGTAGACAATTTTGATTTTCCTTTTTTTTAATTTTTGCTGATTATATTATAAATAATTTAAAATGAAAGGAAAATAAATGTTTGAATGGCTGGCAAAAATGATGCTTAAAACACCGGTAATGAGTTCGGGCTGTGCTTGTTGTGAGGGAAAAAGACAACGCTTGGAGAAAATGCGTCAAGAAATTGAAAAAGGAGAAACAGCTGTTTCTCCTTATGATGATTATGTGGGAATGAGTTTTTGTTCAGGCTCTTATTCAGCACATTTGAAACCTAAAGATTTTGATTAATCACCAATACGCTCCGGAAGATATTCTTCCTTGGCAAGGTTGCCAAATTGAGTAAATTCACCATTCCAAAATAGTTGCACTGTTCCTGTAGAGCCATGACGATTTTTTCCGATAATAACTTCAGCAATATTCGTTGTAGCTCGAACTCGAGCTTCCCATTCTTCATGGCGTTTAGCAAAATGATCCGGTGCTTCGTTAGCTTTTGGTTTGGGTTCTTCATTTTGGATGTAATAGTTTTCTCGGAATACAAACATTACGCTATCGGCATCTTGTTCAATAGAACCGGATTCCCTGAGGTCTGACATTACGGGGCGTTTATCATCTCTTTGTTCAACCCCACGATTGAGTTGAGATAAAGCAATAACAGGAACATTTAATTCTTTAGCAAGAATTTTAAGTCCGCGAGAAATTTCTGATAACTCTTGGACACGATTGCCTTCTGTTTTTTTGCTACCTGTTCCGACAATGAGCTGAATATAGTCTATTACAATTGCTCCAAGACCTTTATTGCGTTTAAGACGGCGAGCACGAGTGCGAATCGAATTAATGCTTAATCCGGGAGTGTCATCAATGTATAAAGGAATACTTTCCAGTTCTTGTACGGCAGCGGCAATGCGCATAAATTCAGACTTTTCAAGTTCTCCGGTACGCATTTTATGAGCATTGGTTTGAGTTACTGTAGAAAGAACACGTCCGGCTAATTGATCGGCAGACATTTCAAGAGAGAAAAAGGCAACGCCTTTGTTTTTAGCATCAATATCTTTAGAATGATACATATATTCAGCAACATTATAAGCAATATTGGTTGCCAGAGCGGTTTTGCCCATAGCCGGTCGACCGGCTATAATGATTAAGTCGGAATTATTGAGCCCTCCGGTTTTGTTATCAAGCGCATCAAGGGAAGTCGGAAGGCCGGAAAGTCGTCCGTCACTTTGATACGCTGTTTCAATATTGGCAAGAGAAGTTTGTAATGCGGTTGCAAAATCTTGGAATCCTCCTTGGGTTTCTCCAATGTTTGCCAGCTCAAAAAGTTTTTTTTCGGCAGTTTCAATTTGTGACATGGCATCAGAATCGATATCTTCTTTGGCTGCTTCGTTTACAATATCGAATCCTGTTGCAATTAATTCACGGCGCAGGTATTTATCATAAATAAATTGGGCATAATATTCGGCATTGGTAAGAGGAGAGGAGCTATCGGCAAGTTTGACCAGATATTTATAACCACCGACTTCATCGAGAATCCCTTCTTGCTCAAAATAGTTTTTGAGAGTGATAACATCGGCAGGACGTCCATTAGTTATCATTTTAGAAATAATTTCATAGATACGCCCGTGAACCGGATCGGCAAAATGTTGAGCTTTCAGAAATTCAGAAATCTTTTCGTGAGCTTTATTATTGGCAAGTAAAGCGCCAAGCAGAGCTTGTTCGGCTTCTATATTTTGTGGGAGTTGGGTTATTTGCGGGTTTTCCATGATGAGCGGCATCCTTTTCTTTTGATTGTTTCTTCTTATAACCAAGTTTTGAAAAAAAGACAAAGAGAATAGATGAAATATGTTTTGTGCCTGTGGATTGTGGGGATAAAAAAAGAGAACCTAAAAATTAGGTTCTCTTAAAAACTTTTTATTAATTACTTTGTCGCTGCAGCTTTGCTTTTTGCGATAGTTTTTTTAATTTTTTTAGCTTCTTCTGTGAGCTTGGTATTGGAAGTTTTTTCTAAATATGCATCTAAACCGCCGTTGTGTTCAATAGAACGAAGA
>JAFTNB010000157.1 GCA_017452115.1 Alphaproteobacteria bacterium | reverse complement strand
TTGTAAAATGGTGGAGCTGAGGGGAATCGAACCCCTGACCTCTTGAATGCCATTCAAGCGCTCTCCCAACTGAGCTACAACCCCACGAGTGTTTTAACTATAAAAAATCGTAAAATTGATGTCAATAAAAATATCAAGATGCAGAAAATAATTTACGAATTTGTTCTGCTATTTCATACGCAGGATTATGACTTGCAAACTCAATATCTTCAGGTATACTTTCTCCCAACAAAAAAGCCAATTTTTGCTGCAATAAAGAATTTATAAAGGACATATGTTTTTTATCCAACCAATTTTTACCACAGAAGATTTGAACCTTTTTACCGGCGCCACAAGCTTCACAACACATACTTACAGAATCTCCGGTTACGATAATATCATCTGCACAAGCCAAAAATCCCATATATGGATTTTGCCCCTCATCTTTTCCCCATAAATATTCATATGTCGGGATACCTTCCAATTCTCGCATAATAATATTTTGGGCTCCAAATCCTGTTCTGCGAGAATCGGTAATTAAAATCGAACCACCGATTGATTGTTTGTATTGTCGTATTTCTTTTCCAAAAAGCAAAGCATTTTCTTCACTAAAATCGTGACCTTTATAACTTCCCCCAATAATGACCGCGGTAAGAGGTTTGGGCAAATGTGCAAATTCTTTTTGCCATTGTTTTGCCCCCTCCAATAAGGTATGAGAAGTAATACGATGTGCGCAACCGGTTATAAAATACATATTAGAAGCATGTTTCTTATGGGCATCATGTTTAGAAACAAAAATCTTATCAAAATCTTTTAATCCAACATTACCGGGGTGCATAATTTGAACAATTTTGGTCTGATTAGCCGATTGCTTTTTTATCCAACGAGCAACCGGAGCCGCTCGACGGCTTGCAGCAATAACCAAATCAGGAAAAGGAGGCTTGAGTATTTTTTTGCTATGTTCATCTATACCTCGCAAACTAGCACCAAGAAACAAATTAGGCAAACTTGACCATTGATTATAATAGATTTTTTTCTCAATAATATTCCACCCTAAAACCTCGGCTACTCCCCGAGCTTGATTATTGCTACCGGCACGATTATCAATTAATATCCAGACATTTTTAGTCATATGATTGTTTCCTATGGAAAATTAAAAAAATTATGTTTAGTATATATTATATACAGAACAAAACAAGAGAGGTTAATATCGATGCGTATTCTTATGTTAATATTTACAATTTTATTGTGTAATATCAATACCTCAACAGCACAATATGCTGCGGATAAAGATGCAATGTATTTAGCTACCATTAAAGCGGTTGCTGATTATAAAATTAATGATGAAGAAACAATTGCCGGAATGAATCGTTTGCGTCAAAATCAAAATTTCAATCGAAAACTTTACGAAATGATTCAAAAACTTGATAATTCTCGCAATAAAGATGGAAAGAATGCTCGTATTCACAAAATTCTTTTGCGAGCAGGGAAAGATATTTATAATGAGCTAAAATAACGTTAATTATTGCTTAACTGTAAAATGATATTCTTAAACTAAAATAATAGTGAGGGAATACCAATGAAGAATGTTTCAATGAAGAGCTTGAGTACGCGCATTCAATCCTTACATAATCGAGTTATCGAAATTAAGGGCGTATCAGTTTTCAATGAAAAAAATACAGATACTCAGCAAATTCAGACCAAAAGGACACAAAATGTTAAAGTTCGCGAAAATTAAATATTTATTCAGTCTTATCGCCGTATCTTTTTTTCTTCCTGCTTGTAATACTATTGAATCTCAACAAGTATTGCATACAGAACCTAAAGAACAAACCACAGTAAATGCAGATTTCAGCAAATTTATTAATAAAGTAATCATAAGCAGCAAAACTCCATCGACAATCGTATATGAATATCAAGATGTTCGTGTAGATGAAGCAGCATTACTGGCTGCTGTATATTGCCAAGACAACGGCAATCGGAATGCATATTTGGAAAAAATTATTTTGTATAAAAACAATAAGCGCAGAGCATCTTTTTATTGCAGCAGTAAATAAGTTGTGCTGCTTGCAATAAAGCTCCTGACTTCCTATATATTTGATAAATAAATCTTTACAGACCAGAGTTAAGCGATGAACAAAAATTTATATGATGTACTTGGAGTTTCCAAAAACGCAACCGAAACAGAAATAAAATCGGCTTACAGAAAGTTAGCACGAAAATATCATCCTGATGTCAATAAAGATAATAAAGAAGCTGCAGATAAATTTAAAGAAGTTTCTTGTGCTTATGATATATTAGGCAATAAAGAAAAACGTCAAAAATATGATAATAATGAAATAGATTGTGATGGCAAACCAACCGGTTTCGGAGCTGGCGGTTTTGGAGGATTTTCAGGAACGAATCCTTTTGGAACAGACGGCAATCCCTTTGGCTCAGGATTTCAAAGTAATGGTGCCGGCTTTGATTTTTCATCAATATTCGGTGATGATATTTTTTCACAATTTAGTGGAAACCGAGGTTTTTCCGGATCAGCTCGCAGACCTCGTAAGGGAGATGATTTAGCTTATACTATGCATCTTGATTTTATATCTGCCGCTCAAGGTGCTGAAAAATCAATTATGATACAAAACAAACCAATTAATGTAAAAATCCCATCAGGAACAATTGACGGTCAAACACTACGACTAAAAGGCATGGGATTGGCCGGTCCCAACAATGGCCCTAATGGAGATGTTTTGCTCACAATCAAAGTAGATAAACACCCTTATTTCTCGCTTGATGGTTTGAATGTAAATTTGGAATTACCGATAAGTATGAAAGAAGCAATTTTGGGTGGAAAAGTCACAGTACCAACTATATCAGGAAAAGTGATGGTAAATATTCCTCCATATTCATCCAGTGGCGAAAAATTGCGTTTAAAAGGGAAAGGCATAAAAAATAAAAAAGGGCAAGGTGATGAAATAATAACTCTTAAAATTCTTACCCCTCAACGCCCTAATTCCGAGTTAGAAAATATACTAGCTAATCTACCGGAGGAGCCAATACGGAACTTCTAATGTTACTTGATGTCCTAAAAAAATTTGAATGGTATAATGAACCATTTCGCATAACATATCGTGATGATGGTATGGATATTTGTACAGAAATTCAAACAGATTTTTGGCAAAGCCAACAACATCAACAACATAAAGATAACGGACACTTTTTCTTTACGCACAAAGATAACAATTTCTGTTTGAATTTGCATTGGAAATATGAAGAATATTCAGGATTTCGACAGTGTGGTGCAATGGTACGCATTGATGAGCGCAATTGGATAAAAGTCGGAATTATGGCGTCAGAAAATAATAAACCTAAAATTGGAACCGTGGTTACTAATCGAGGAAATTCAGATTGGGCAATACATGATATTATTCCAAATTCTAATGAAATATGGTTTAGGATTAAACGCATAAAAAGTGATTATATTATTTTTGTTTCGATTGATGGGGAAAATTTTCAACAATTACGTCTTTGTAACTTTCATGCAGAACACCCTGAAGTAAAGGCAGGCGCATATGCATGCAGCCCACAAAATATTTCTTTTATTTGTACACTTATTGAACTTAATATTGATTAAATATATGCAAAATGTGATTTATTTACCTTATAGATTGCTGTTTTAACTTGATTTATCAAATAATATGGGATAAGTATTCAATAAAAATTTTCTTTTTTTGAATTTCAGATATTTATTTATTGAATCAAAAAAGTTAGTTTAATATAAATTGTATAAACTTAATAGAGGTACTAAAAGTGACTAAGTCTGAATTAATTGAAAAAATTGCCGCTAAAAATCCTCATCTGATGCTTAAAGATGTAGAAAAAATTGTTGCGGTCGTATTCGACAGCATTATTGAAGCTCTTGCTAAAGGAGAGAGAGTCGAATTAAGAGGTTTTGGTGCTTTTTCTGT
>JAFTNB010000156.1 GCA_017452115.1 Alphaproteobacteria bacterium | reverse complement strand
GGGTGATAGCTGATGGCGCGACGGCTAAGGCTCAAGATTTGTATATTTTGCAAACAATTAAGGCGCGTTTTACCTCTATTTTTGAAGATTTGAGCCTATCCAAGGCAGGAAACACGTATATTTTGCGTAAAAAAGGCAAATTTGCGTTGATTGAGGATGTGCGATTATCAGAGGTTGCGGAATGGTTACGCGCCGCCGGATTATGCGTGCAAACCGGAGATTATAACAGCCGGTTAGCCGGAGAAACTTTAATCGAGGAGGCGGTTTGATGGCGTATTTGGTTAAAATATACCCGATTTTTGATAAAAACGGGCGTAAAAAAGCAAAAACTTATCGTTTCAATGGCTATTTTGACGAGAAAGAGCGCGAAAAATGGCGCAAAATTCAAAAAAATGATACCAAAAATCAATATGAATTTCTAGCGGAGGAGAGCGAAAAAAATGGCAGAAATTGAGGGACAAATAGATGTTAAGTTAGTTAAACACGATGACGGTAAATCAACACTTGATGTTGTTTTTACGGGGGATGTTTGTTTCCTATATCGTGCATGTCGAGCAATAGTTTCGGAAATAGAAAAAACAAACGAAGGAGAAGATAATGCCTGAAGTAGTAGGGGTTATAAAGTGTCCGGTATGCGGAGCTGAAGGACAGGAATTGCGAGTAAACAAGAATCGCAAGCTGTATGTGTTTTGCGATAGGGGTTGCAGCAGTAAATTTAATTCGCAAAAATCACGCGAATGGTTGGCGCGTTTGGCGCGTGGAGATACGATTTTTGAGCAAAATTATAAGATTTTGCCCCTAAAATCGACTATCGAGCGAACGCAACTAATTGAAAATCAACAACAAAAAGGAGTAATTGAAAATGCAAAATCAGGAGAATTTGGAAGAATTGACACTATCGGACGGACAAACGCAGGACTTGCCGGAAATCCCGAACGTGGAGTACAACCAACCCCAAGTAGGCGCGGATGGCTGTCCGATTTCTTCAGCGATGATGAACGAGAATAGCAATCTTTACACTCAAGGCGAATTTGAGGCTTGTTTTAATGAGTTTTTAATGTTTCTCAAATCTCCGGATGTGTCACTAGATACGTTTGAGTCGTTGCGTGCTCAAGGGCAAAGTTTGGCGGCCGGAAAGATTTATAACATGGCGCAAAAGTATAAATTTTTGCGTTTTATTATCGATAGAAAAACGAGGATTATGCATGATTTGGCGTTGATTGGCATATTTACGGCATGCGAGGCAAACGCAATCGTGATGAACTGGACAGGGATTTCAATGGCAGAAAAGGCGAAGATATGGCTAAAAGGCAAAATAAGACAAAGACAATTAGCAGCGCAAACATCGGGCAAGCGCAGCGTGTGGGGATTTTTGGGGCGTCGGGGTGCGGAAAAACAACCAAAGCCCGAGCACTTATCAGGAATTTAAACCGCATAGTGTTTTTTGAGCCGTTGGCGGATGATTTGCGTCGTCTACAAGAACAAGACGGTTTTAAGGTTGTGGTGGGTTTGCCGGAGCTGTTTCGGCAAATCCGCTTGCGTTTCAATAAGGGATTCAAGCTTGGATATTATCCATCTGCAGGAGAAGAAGAAAGAGAGCTTGCAGACTTGGCTAACTTTTTGATGACGATTCAAAGTGGTTTCGGATTCAGCCATTCGGCGCATATAACGCTTGTAGTAGATGAACTCGATTTATCTTTCCCAACTGGAGCGAGTTTAAGAAATCCCAAAAACGGATTTAAGAATCTATGCTGCAGGGGTAGACATACCGGAGTGCATATTTTGGGGCTTTCTCAGAGGATGCATTTAATCGATAACGTATTTCGGGCCAACTGCTCGGCGGTGTATTTGTTTAGGCATTCAGAGCTGGCTGACATCGATGTAGGCTTGAAGATTATCGGGCGCGAATACAAGGAAACATTCCGAAATTTAGATAATTTTCAGTATGTTTATAAACAGGGAAATAAAATTTTTGTAAAGGCATGAATTTTTCTACATACGTATATAGGAACAGCTTTCATGAAAATCAAAGACTTAGCAAATTTGACTAATTTAGTAAATTATGCCTACCATCGATTCGCAAAAGGTTCAACAAACAAAAAGGACGCAAAAAAATGAAAACTATCGTAAAATATGCAATCGGTACAGTGGTAGGTTTTGTTGCCTATAATTGGCTTTCTTCAAAACTTTCCGGTAAATAGTTTTGAAAAGGAGTGTAAAATATGCAAACACCAATTCGAAACTTTGAAGAAACCAAACCGGTAACCGCCGGAGCAATGATACCGTTTAATGTAAACTGTTACGGAGTAATCCGCGATTTGATGATTGAGTTCACCAATACCGGAGCTCCGGCAACACTTGCAAACTGCCTTAGCTCAATCTCCCGCGTGGTGGTGTTAATTAATGGTATGAACGCAGTCGATGTAAGACTTTCCCAGATTGTTGACTTGTTCACATACATGGGAACAAGGGTAAATCAAACTACACTCACCAACGTATTTAGCTTGAATATGGGGCGTTTGTTGTATCAAGCTGGAATGTTGCGCGATGAGTTCGCTTGGCGTTGCGGTAAATCCGGAACAACGGATCCGAACAAAAAAATCAGTTCATTGGTAGTTCAAATTTATGCCAATGCAACTGTGACCGATATTACGGATGTTAATTTGTATTCAATCCGTAAAAATGTTGAGGCAGATTGGAATGATACATACATCCAGTTCAACAACAATGTACAATCCTTTGCAGCTGTCGGACAATCTCAAGTTAACACCTTGCCGAAAAACGCAAATGATTTGTTCTTGTTGGCGATTGCCTACAATGGCGGCGGTACAATTACAAGCGGTGAAACCCTTGTAAATAATGAAAACGTTGCGCGTAATATCTCAATTGCAACCAACAACGCAATGAACAATCTCGAGGGGTATGGGGTAATTGATGGCGCATTCGTTCACAACTACAGCGATGGCACAGCAAACTCCGGTTTGTTGGTTAAGGATGTTACAAGCGAGCTTTCAGTTCGTACAACATTTTCATCCGCTCCGACAACATCGTATGATATGCCGGTGTTGAAAATCCATAACTGCCCAGCACGCATACAAAACATGGTTAACGGCACAACGCTGTTTTCTTTGAGTTCACTTCCTGCAGTTTAAGCGAGGTGAGTTATGGAGTGGAGTGATTTTATCTCGGGAGTTACTGATATAGGCAAAGCAGGCGGAGATATATACAACGCTTGGAGTTCTGACGGTGACGAAGAAACTGCCTATCTCAAAGGGCAAATAGCCGGAATCACTCAAACACAGCAACAACAAACCGCCGAAAATACTATCAAAATCGGAGATTTAGAGATTTCTACAAGTTCGATTTTATGGGTAATCGGCGGTACGTTGGGGCTGTTGGCGGTCGGTCTCGGTGTGAAAAAATTAATGTGAGGTGAGTATGGCAGAGCCTGAAGGAAATGCCGGATTAATTGGAAAGGTAGGACTTGAAGGCACTATGGATTTTGGTAGTGCTGCAAGTGCTCAAGGTGGTAAAATATCAAATGGCATGATTATAAACACCTCAGGAACAGGTATAGGGCTAGTAAAAATGCTAGCACTTGCCGGTTTTGGCGTAATTATCTGGCGATTGATGAGGTGATGATATGGGATTGTTTGGCGGTTCTAAATCCAGTTCAACTGTAACCAACTATACCACAACGATTTCTCAATCGCTGGGTGATTTGGCTAATAGTAACATTCAATCGGCCGGTGATGTTTCCGTAAATGGGATGTGGGGCGAGGATTTACAAGTATTTCTTGATAACATGGAGAATATTGTAAATACGGCAACTGCTTCAAACTCTAATCTTGCTGGAGATTCTATTGCCGCGGTTGCAAAGGGTTATCAATCGGCATATTCGGAAACAACCGGCATGATACAGGAGCTTAAGCCTGTATTAATGGTCGGTGCCGGCATACTTGCAATTGTTCTTGCCCCAAAAATATTGAAAGGATTATGACATGTCAGATACTTGGCAACCAATTAATGGCGGACGTATTCAAAGTTCATATAAAGAATTTACTGTTGTTTTGCCGGCAAATGGTATTTATACGTTAAACAATCCTTACAACTTTTGCCGTTGTTTGAGTTCAACCGGCAGATTTAAAGTTGCATGGTCGTCAAATCAAATGGACACTGATTTTGAGGGTGGATTGCAAGCAAAATTTGATTCTATTTTGCCGTATGTTCAATTATTTAATCCAACAGAAACACCAATTACTTTAAGATTAGGCTTAGGCGTTGGAGATTTTGACGATTCACGTCTTACAGTATCAGGAACAGTTCAAACCTCACCGGCACAATTTGCTAATTTTAGCGCAGAAACAATTACTTTTGATGAAACTGGTGTTATCGAAGTAGCTCCAGCGCAAAAGGTTATAATTCAAAATACCGGTTCTAATATTGTTTATATTGGTGGGTCTGGAACTGACGGGTTGCAACTACTACCTAAAGGAACATTTGAAACCTCTCTTCAGAATATCTTAACGCTATATTGCACATCCGGTTCAACCATTGCAATCGGGAGTTTTAGCTAATGTTTAATACAAGTTTAAATAATCCCTCAAGTTCTGACTATGATTTTGATAATGGAGTATCAAAGTCAGTAAATACAAACTATGTAGCAGAAAAAAGCGGTTATTTTGTTGTGCAAAGCGTCGGCGGGGGCGGTTTTCAAAGTGGGTCAATAATAATTGGTTCAAATACTTGGGGATATACCAACTTAGATGGCACAAAATGGGTGGGTGGTTTTCCGGTAACCAAGGGAGATACTTATAAATATACTCAAGGTTCAGCAAAATTTTTTCCTAAAAAATAACGAGGTGTGATATGATTTATTTACAAATTGAAAATGGTAAAGTTGAGGCTTACGGATATGTAAAACCATTTCCGGATAAGGTTGTAACTCCGGAAGAATGGGAACAAGCAGGTTGTTGCGCACATATTGAAGATGGTAAGGTTGTTCTTGGTCATTCGCTTGAAGAATTAAAAATAATCAAAAGAGAAGAAGTAAACCGCGCTCGAGATGCAAAAGAGCAGGGCGGATTTGAGTATTTAGGCAAGATGTTTGATAG
>JAFTNB010000155.1 GCA_017452115.1 Alphaproteobacteria bacterium | reverse complement strand
TTAACTCCGAACCACCAATGACATATGTGTCAATAAGACCAGAGCGACATTCTCATAATATTATTAGTGAAACTAAAGAATTTGTAATAAATTTAACAAACTTACCATTGGTTGCCGCTGCTGATTTTTGTGGGGTAAAATCAGGACGCAATGTTGATAAATTTAAAGAAATGAAATTAACCGCAAGTCCATGTTCTCAAATTAGTGCTCCACAAATTGAAGAAGCTCCGGTTTCAATTGAATGCCGCGTAAAAGATATTCAACATTTTGGAACTCATGATATGTTTCTTGCTGAAATTGTAGCGGTCAATGTAGATGAAAAATATATCAATGAAGAAGGACGACTAGAGCTGGAAAAAGCCGGACTAGTTGCTTATGTTCATGGACATTACTATACTCTCGGACGAAAACTCGGAAAATTTGGATTTTCGGTTAATAAAGCTAAAATCAAGTTAGCTCAAAAAATGGCTAATGTAGAGGTAGAAGTAAAACCGACAAAAAAATTATTAATAGAAAAAGCAGAATCAAAATTTGGAAAAACTTCTCGTATTGCTCGTCATAATAACCACAAAAGAAAAAACACAAACGAGAGTCGAAACAATAACAGATTTTTTAAGCAAAATAAAAGCAATAGAACCAATAAAAAATTTGCACATACAAAATAGATAAAAAAAATAACTCCATACATTGGAGTTATTTTTTTACTTAAACAGCCACCTCGCCTTTGATTGTCGGATGGCATTGATAATTTATTAATTCAAAATCTTCAAATTTAAAATCATCAATATTTTTTACATCCGGATTAATCTTCATGGTTGGAAGCGGATATGGAGTACGACTCAGCTGAAGTTTAACCTGCTCAAAGTGATTGGAATAAATATGTGCGTTACCCAATGTATGTACAAACTCGCCGGCCTGCAATCCGCAAACCTGAGCAATCATCATTGTTAACAGCGAATATGATGCGATATTAAAAGGTACACCTAAAAACATATCGCAACTACGTTGATAAAGCATACAATTTAATTTACCATCCGGTGTTACATCAAATTGAAAAAAACAATGACAAGGAGGGAGTGCCATTTCATCAATTTGAGCTGGGTTCCATGCACTGACAATCAAACGTCTATCTTGAGGATTTTTCTTAATGCGTTCAATCACATCTTTAATTTGATCAATTCCTTGAGAATTAAAATTACGCCACTGATGTCCATAAACAGGTCCCAAATCACCATTTGCATCAGCCCATTCATCCCAGATAGTAACATTATTATCATGTAAATACTTAATGTTAGTATTACCGGATAAGAGCCAGATAAGTTCGTGAATAATAGCTCGCAAATAAGTTTTTTTGGTGGTTACCAAAGGGAAGCCCTGACTTAAATCAAAACGCATTTGCCGCCCAAAAACTTTACGAGCATAAACACCGGTACGATTATCAGCATCTTGCCCATGATCCATAATGTCTTGTAAAATGTCTAAATACTGTTTCATAATTACTCCTTTTTTAATGATTAATAATTGATAGCATAATATGATTTAAAACTTCTTGAGAAACTGAAGCTTCTTTCTTACACCATACAGATGTAGTAACATCCTCTTCTTCATAATCAGGAGAAACTTGTTGATACTGCCTCCGCATAATATCAATACATTCACTAATATCAACCGGCGCCCCCTGTAAATTGGGATTTAACGGCCCGTGGAAACAAGAATCGACAATAACATCAGGTATCTGATTACGCATAAACATTTTATAAATACTTGCACCTCCGCAAATATACAGAGTGTTTGAAAAATCTTGAAGTGACAATGCATCTGTAACAACAAAATGATTATCTTTATCAGAAACTTGATATTGTTCCTCGAATGTCAAAACATAAATTTTGCGATTAGGCAAAGTACGATTTGGAAAACTTTCATACGTAGTCTGTCCGCATGTGATATTTGAATTTTCAGTAATACGGCGGAAACGTTTGAAATCCGAGGGAATATGCCAAGGAATATGGGGGCCGATTCCGATAATATTATCTTGTTCGTGACGACACCAAATAGCAATTTTAGTCATAACCCAATTCCCAATTATTACTTATATTGCGTTATTATATCTGGACAAACCAAAAAAGCAATCAACGATTATATGCATGTGGACATGCAAAAAAATAAAGGCGACTTTCACAAGCCACCTTCACAATAAACAAAAATAGTAAAATTAAATAACAAGCAAATACTATGTCAAAGTATTACGCCAAACGGGTACGAATTTCCATAAGCATTTTGCCAATTTTTCCCTGACCGACGCCTTGACAAGTCCCCCAATAAATTTCCCCCTGATTATTTTCTTTATTGATGAAAGCATCTCCGGTAGCTAAAAGCTGTGCTCTAAGTTTCGGGTTGGAAAATTTGATTAGCAGCAGGTCGTACATAACTTTATCTTTAAGGCAAGTACAAAGTTCTGACGGACGCTTATCGTCATCGGTAAAAGGTTTATTCCAACCTTTGCGAGAAAGACGAGTGTTTGCGTATGCCTTAGCCTCATGGGGATGCATCTTGGCTACATGGTAACGGTCTTCTATTTTCTGCATTTTCTGTGACTGATATGCAGTTTCAAAATTTCTGTACTCAATACCATCATAGGTAAAAGATACTCGCTCGGGATAAATGTTTGCCAAGAACTGATTTTGTTCTTCGGCAAAATTTGTAATAGAGTTCATAATTTTATAAAAATTTTAGTTATATAATAAATATTTTATGAGATGTTTCAATAATGTATATTTTATTATTTTGCAAGTATTTTATTATTTTCGAACATCAAATTTTATAAAATTTGATTTAAGCCAAGATAGAAGTTCCGGACTATCAAAAAACTTTTCACAATCCGCATCTTCTGTTGTTGTGTCAGTAGGAATTGGCCTATATTTCTGTAAATAATATTCTTTTACCCCTTTATTTTGTAGATATTTTCCTATTTGCAATATATCAGGCAAATCAAGTATTCTTGGATCGCAGGTGGTGCGACATTCAAAATGTATATTGGAATCGAGTAATAGATTCAAACTTTCTATGACATGAGGCAAATGATTGATACCACCGGTTGCTTGTTTATACCGTTCTTCTTCTAAAGGAGCTTTTATATCAAACCCAACCCAATCGACTAAAGGAATAACCTTTTCCAGCATCTTAGGTCGGTAACCGCCGGTATGTAAGCCAATTTTAAAACCTAGTGATTTGACTTCTGTAATAGCAGCAGATAATTCATCTTGCATTAAAGGTTCTCCACCACTAAACACCACCGCATCAAGCAATTTTTTACGCGTACTTAAAAACGCCAAAAACTTATCCCAGAGAAAGTGAGTATCAATTCCTGCCGGCTGCAAAGAAGCATTATGACAAAAAGGACAGCGCCAAGGACAGCCTTGCATAAAAATGGTTGCCGCTATTTTATCAGGATAGTCAACCAGACTAAATTGTTCTACCCCACCAACATTAATCGTATTCATTGCTTATCCTTTTTAGAAAAATCCCCGATAAAATATATTATCTTATCGGGGATTAATTTTATACCGCCTGTAAATTATTCTGCTGCAATAGCTAAAGGTTCTTCATGCAAAGCTTTACTCTCACTAAAGCATACACGAGTGTAAAACTCAGACTTTTTACCTTTATTGAATTCAGAAACCGGACGAAGATACCCCATTACACGTGTCCAGACTTCGCAAGGCTGTCTTTCATTATCACTCAATCTTACATCATCAAAATTAATTGTTGTCATTCCTGTATCTCCATTGATTGTTTATTATTGATTAAGCAACTTCTTTGCCGGAAATTGCAGCTTTTCTTTTTTCTGCTTTTTTCTCTTCATCACAGATTGGGCAGAATTTATGCTCTCCGGAAATATATCCATGTTTCGGACATATTGAAAAAGTCGGAGTAATAGTCACATAGGGTAAGCGATAGTTAGTCAAAACACGTTTTACGATATCGCGACAAACTCTCGCTGATGAAACTCTTTGTCCCATATAGAGGTGAAGAACAGTACCTCCTGTATATTTGGTTTGTAATCTTTCTTGCAATTCCAAAGCTTCGAACGGATCATCCGTATAGTTAACAGGAAGCTGTGAAGAATTGGTATAATATGGATTATCTTCAGTACCGGCTTGAATAATCCCCTTATATCTTTTTTTATCTTCACGGGCAAAACGATAGGTCGCACTTTCAGCCGGAGTAGCTTCAAGATTATACATATGTCCGGTTTCTTC
>JAFTNB010000154.1 GCA_017452115.1 Alphaproteobacteria bacterium | reverse complement strand
TTTTACCTAAAATGTAAATTGGAAGATTGGAAGTATTATTTGTGGTCATGATTATTGAACCTTTTGCAGTTTAGCAACAAAGAAAGAATCCATTCCGCCTTGTTCTTTTAAGTGAAAAGGAAAAGTACGAATGCAACCGTTAGAATTTATAATGTTGGGAAAATCATTTTTATTTTGAGTAGTTAAATCAGATTCTAAAATAGGAATTAACTTGTATTCAGGATGTTTCTGTAGAAAGTTGGCTATTTGAGCTTCTCCTTCTTGAATAGTTATGGAGCATACGGTATAGAGAAGAATTCCTTCTTTTTTGAGGGCTTGGGAGGATAATTCGAGTAATCGTTTTTGTATTTCAACTGATTTGTCTATATCTTTTTGGTTTTTGGTGTGGATTAGTTCCGGATGTCGGCGAAATGTGCCGGAAGCAGAACAAGGAGCATCAAGTAAAATAATGTCAAAAAGTGTTCCGTTGTAGTTTTGTAAAAAGGTAACGGCATTGTCACAAACAATATTATCGGCTTGAAGATTGAGCCTTTGTAAATTTTCTTGTAAAGTGTTTAATCGGGAATGAGAAATATCAAGTGCGGTGGTTTTGGCACCACGGCTGATGAGTTGTGCAGTTTTTCCTCCGGGAGCAGCACATAAATCCAGAACGTTTTTATCTTTTATATCGCCTAATGCTAAAACCGGTAATGATGCAGCAAAATCTTGTATCCACCATAGGCCTTGATTATAGCCGTATAATTCATTTATTTTGCCGCTGTGTTGCAAGCGAATCGTACCATTAGGAAGAATTATTCCTTGGAGGTGTTGATTTATATCTTGAAGTTGAGAATGATTTTTTATTGTTAAATCAAGCGGAGGAATAATCATAGAACATTGTTCTAATTCTTGAATTTTTATGGAAGAATAGTCTTTAAGAATCTGCGTTTTGAATTTATCAGAAAATAAAATGCTGGTGTTTTGTTGTAGTATTTCTGTTTTTTGGCGGGTTATGTTTCGTAAAATTGCATTGGCAAAGTTGGCGATGTATTTATCGCTTTGCTGTTTGATAATGTTGACATAACTGTTGAGAACAGCGTAATCAGGAGTGTCTAAAAAAAGAATTTCAGCGACAGCGGTTTCTATTGCTAAATCAGTGAATCTTGGAGCTCCTTTGTGGGGCTTTTTAATAAATTGATGCAAAGCTTGTTGGATGAATATGCGGCGGCGCAAAGTTGTTAAAACCAACATATTAATGAAAGCTATATCTTTATGTTTGTCAATTTGCAACAGCTCTTTGGCTTCGGAAAAAAACATTCCCTCATTGAGTATTTTTTGTAGAATCGTAATTGCTATTTGTCTGCTGTCATTCATAAATTTTCTCTTTTTTTATATTGAAGCATATTGTAATGTTATTTTTTATGAAATACAAGTGTGAAAATGTTTTAAGTGACTTGAGTTTTAAGAGAATTTATTATACTTTATAGACAGTTATTTTTTTGGTAAAATGGTGAACTTATGAAAAAATATTTGAGTATTTTGTTGGGGATATTATTATTGGCCGGAGGATGTTCGTGGTCTTCGTTTAATCCTTTTGCCGGAAAAGAAAAAACAATTTCTGCCGAAGATGGTGGTGTGAATCATTATTTGTGGCAGGCTTCTTTGGATAAATTGGGCTTTATGCCCATTGATATTGAAGACAAAAGCGGTGGTGTTATTGTTACCGGGTGGATTAGAATGCAAAAAAATCCTAATGATTTATATAAAATCAAAGTAAAAGTAATGTGTCGTGAATTAAGAAGTGACGGTTTGTCGGTTTGGGTAGAAAAACGTCAAATAAAAGACGGAAAAACTTATGATGTAAAAGCAGATAAGGCTTTGGCAGCCGGAATTAAAAATCAAATTTTACAACAAGCCAGAATTTTGTATCAAAATGATTTAGTAAAGGTATAAAAATGAAGAATAAAAATATATATAATGGTAAAGACAGCTATGAAGAATGGGCTTCAGAATGGCGTCAGGAAGACAGATATAATTTTCGTACGATTGAAAATAAATGGCAAAACATTTGGGATGAAGAAAAAGCATATAAAGTAGAAATAGATAAAACAAAAGAAAAATTTTATGCTTTAGTTGAGTTTCCTTATCCGTCAGGTGCTGGATTGCATGTGGGGCATCCGCGTTCGTATACGGCTTTGGATATAATTTCCCGCAAAAAGAGAATGCAGGGGTTGAATGTGCTTTATCCGATGGGTTTTGATGCTTTTGGCTTGCCTGCTGAAAATTACGCAATCAAAACCGGTGTGCATCCGGCGGTTTCTACTAAAGCGAATATGGATAATTTTACTCGTCAGCTGAAATCTATCGGTTTTAGTTTTGATTGGGACAGATGCTTTGCCACTTGTGATCCGGAATATTATAAATGGACACAGTGGATGTTTATTAAATTATTTGAAAACGGATTAGCATATAAAGATAAAATCGCAATTAATTGGTGTCCAAGCTGTAAAGTCGGTTTGGCTAATGAAGAAGTTGTGAATGGCTGTTGTGAGCGCTGCGGTGCACAGGTTGTTCGTAAAGATAAAGAACAATGGATGGTGGCTATTACCAAGTATGCGGACAGGTTGATTAATGATCTTGAAGGACTTGATTTCTTGGAACGAGTTAAATCACAGCAGATTAACTGGATTGGGCGTTCAGAAGGTGCAGAGTTAGATTTTGCGCTGACCACAGTGGATGGAAAGGAAATTGAAGGCAAAAAATTAACTGTATTTACTACTCGTCCAGATACCGCATTCGGAGTTACTTACATGGTAATGGCGCCGGAGCATGATTATGTTGCAGAATTGAAAGATGTTTTTGAAAATAAGGATGAAATTCAAAATTATGTTACAGAAACATCCAAAAAATCTGATTTGCAACGTACGATGGATGATAGTAAAACCGGCGTCGAACTGAAAGGTATTAAGGCTAAGAATCCGTATAACGGCGAGTTGATTCCGGTATTTATTTCCGATTATGTCTTAACCGGATACGGAACGGGTGCAATTATGGCGGTGCCGGCTCATGATCAGCGTGACTATGATTTTGCCAAAATTTTTAATTTGCCGATTATTCAAGTACTTGATGGCGGAGATATAAGTGAAAAAGCTTATGAAGAAGATGGCTCTCATATTAACTCTGGTTTCCTTGACGGTATGAATAAAGATGAGGCTATGAAAGTAGCTATTAAATATGCTGAAGATAATAATTTTGGTCATTCCAAGGTTAATTTCAAATTGCGGGATTGGGTATTTTCTCGTCAGCGTTATTGGGGTGAGCCGATACCGATGGTGTATTGTGAAAAATGTGGTTGGGTTCCGCTTAAAGAAGAAGATTTACCATTAACTTTACCAGAAGTTTCTGACTTTTTACCTAATGATAATGGTGATTCCCCATTAGCAAAAGCAACAGATTGGGTTAATACAACATGTCCAAAATGTGGTGGGCATGCACGTAGAGAAACTGATGTTATGCCTAACTGGGCCGGTTCTTCTTGGTATTTCTTGCGCTACTGTGATCCCAAAAATGACAAAGAGTTTGCCTCTAAGGAATCTTTAGAATATTGGATGAATGTGGATTGGTATAATGGTGGTATGGAGCATACAACTTTACACTTATTGTATTCTCGTTTTTGGCATAAGTTTTTGTATGATATTGGCTATGTTCCGACAAAAGAACCTTATAATAAACGTACATCTCATGGGATGATTTTGGCTGAAAATGGTGAAAAAATGTCAAAGTCTCGTGGTAATGTTATTAATCCAGATGATATTGTTGAAAATTATGGGGCAGACAGTTTCCGTTTGTATGAAGCATTTATCGGACCATTTGATCAAGTGGCAATGTGGTCGGAAGATAGTTTGAATGGGGTATATCGTTTTGTAGGTAAAGTATATGCCTTGATGAAAAAAGTTTATGGTGATATTGAACCAAGCAAATCTGATTTGAGGGCGATGCATAAATGTATTTTAGAAGTTAGTGAACGAATCGATCAGATGAAGTTTAATACAGCAGTGTCTTCTTTGATGACTTATGTAAATTATCTTTCCGGATTAGAGAAAGTTCCTGCTGAATTGTATTTGACATTGTTAAAACTAATGTCACCATTTACTCCTCATTTGGCAGAAGAAATGTGGGCTCGCATGGGTAAAAGTACTCTTATTGTGAAAGAAAGTTGGCCAGTGGGCGATAACTCTTTGGCGCAAGATGATGAAGTTACAATTGCGGTCCAGATTTGTGGTAAGATGAGGGGCACAATTGAAATGCCTAAAGATGCGTCAAGGGAAGATGTTGAGGAAAAGGCAATGTCTTTAGATAATGTTAAGCGTCAGCTTGAAGGCAAGACTATTAAAAAAGTGATAGTGGTGCCTAATAAGATTGTTAATATTGTTGCATAAAAAAGTTTATCTAATGAGTAACTAATACAGAAATATCAGATTTAAGTTAATGTCATAGGTTGAAAAATCTATGGCATTTTTTTATACAAATTCGCATTCCTATTTTTCATTATGTATTGACACAACATCAATAGTGTGTTATTATGATTGAGAGGATATTGAATAATTGGAGCTATAAGATGAGGAAAGATATATTAATTTGTAGATGCCTTGAATTTTTTGCTTTGCAAAAAATAGGCATGACAATAAAAGGTCTGTCATACTCGTGCTTGACACGAGTATTCATGGATC
>JAFTNB010000153.1 GCA_017452115.1 Alphaproteobacteria bacterium | reverse complement strand
TTTATAATGTTGACGGATATTTTCATCATTTGGTAGAATTTTTAAAGAGTATGTCTGCCAAAGGATTTGCTAATCCGGTACCTTTTATTGTTGTTGATGATAGTTTTGAACTTGGAGTTGTTTTTAGGTTGCTTAAATGCCGCTATAAAAAAGGGCGTACTTCTGATGATACTTATGCTGCAACCAGACAGTTAATTTATGAATTGCCGTATTTTATCAAGCGTAAACTTGCCGAACCGGATAAATATATCGAAACTATGGTACAAGAAATATCTGATTTGAGTTATAATGGCAGTGCGGAAGAACGCAGCGATTTAGCCAATCAGATTGAACAAGCATATCTCGAAAAAGAAATCAATCGTATGTATGACCGCTTGGCTAAAGCCGGACGGGATACTGCGGTGGTAAGCGATAAACTGACTAAACTTCGTCAAAAACAAGAGATTCACCAAGAAAAAAAGATATGAGTACAAATGTTTTCAAATTCTTATGGAAATATTTATCCAAGCTGAAATTTTTAGCTTTTTCAGTCTTGCTGTCAGTAATTTTAGGAGAAATTTCCGCTCGTGTCGGACTTTATTATGCTTCACAGATTATCGAAACAATATCTCAATCTCTGCCCAAAAGCGAATTAATACATATTGCCGCCGGCTTTGCTTTTCTGGCATCGGTGTTTTTATTATTAAAAGGTGTATTGGTAAATGTTGTTATTTTTATTGAGGCCAATTTTTTGCCCCGTTATGGTGCGTTAATTGCAAAAGATTTATTTAGCTATGCTCACAAGCATTCCACGGCATTTTTTGCCGAAGAAATGGCCGGTAATATTTCGGCTAAAATTAAAACTATGGTTGATAGCAGTACTAATATTTATTATAATCTGCTTTGGGGTTTTATTTCTCCGCTTGTGGTTATGTGCGTAACTTTTGGTTTTATTTTTCATATCAATATTGAGCTGGGATTACTGATGTTGGTTTTGAACAGTATTTTGATATGGTGTATATATATATTGAGCCGCCGTCTTGCTCCTTATTCCGAAAAACGAGCAAAACTGATGTCCGAAGCGAATGGATGCTTGATTGATAGTATTACCAATGCCTCGTTAGTAAAAAATTTTTGTAATTATATTTTTGAGAAGAATCTATATTTTAAAGAGTTGCGTAAAGCCGCAGAAGCAGATAAACAAGAAACAATTCAGTTCGGTAAATTATATTTGGCGCAGGGTATAAGCCGTGCTGTTTTAGAAGCCATATTTTTGGCATTACCTCTATGGTATTGGTTTCAAGATAAAATAAATATCGGACAGTTAGTACTAATCCAAACATTAATTATCAGTTTGAGCGGTGTTTATAATATGCTTTCAATGCAATTTATGCACTTTCTCAAACTTTACGGCGGAATTAGCGATGGGTTAAAATTACTCTCTCGCCCCTATGAGATTATTGATGTTCCGAATGCTAAAAATTTAAAATTAAATACCGGCAAAATAGATTTTTGCCATTTAGATTACCATTACAAAAATTCTGAAGCTTTGTTTAATGATTTCAGTTTGCAAATTAAAGCCGGAGAGAAAATAGGTTTAGTCGGACGTTCTGGTTCTGGTAAATCTACGTTAATAAAATTATTAGCACGACATTATGATTTGCAAGGAGGAGAGATTTGTATTGACGGTCAAAATATTGCTTTAGTCAAACAAGATTCTCTTCGTAAATATATTGCG
>JAFTNB010000152.1 GCA_017452115.1 Alphaproteobacteria bacterium | reverse complement strand
ACTTTATCGTGATATAGATACATTCCAAAACGAAGAACAAGATGAAACCTATAGATTGCATATCAAATGTGCAATTACAGAAACCCGTCCAGATGGGGCACCTAATTTATCATCTTTTGTTTCTGCCATTTTAGGACAGACCTATGATGATGAAATAATTACTAAAGAAACTCTCAAAAAACTTTATGATGAACAGAACAAAAATAAATATGAATTTGAATATGTAGGAGAAAAAGAGATTGAATTAGATGAACAAAGTGTTAATCTATATAAAATCATCTATAACTGATGAAAAAACTTGTTTTGATAAACTTTTTATGGTATAATTAATCCCAAAGAGAGGAGATTGAACATGAGTACAAGTTCCATATCCGGTTCTAGTAATGTTAAAGATGGCATTGCTTATTGGGAAAAACAAGTAAAAGATATCAGTGATGTTGACGAAAAATTCGCCAATGCTCGTGATTTAGGTTACTTGCGTCTTAATTATTCTCGTTTGACCGCCGTTGGTTCATTGGCTGAATATGATAAGGAAGATAATTATAAAATTAATGTTCAATCAAATGGAAAATTATCAATTTCTATCCGTAATGCATCTGCTGATGATGAAAAAGTTCTTGATTTATCTAAATATGAAGATGCTCTTGATGAATTGAAGAAACAAACAGATCCAGAAGGATGGGCTAAGGAGCAGGAAGAAAAAAAACAAAAAGAAGCCGAACAAAACTTAATTGAAGTAACTGCACCGGGAATGCAGATGCAGGTATATATGATTAAGAATGGCAAAGAAGTTTTGGTTGGTGATAGTACTGCTGAAAAAGGCGAAGACTTGCGCGAAAATCTTGATGCTATGCTAAAAGGTGAATATAAAGCCGCTAAAGGTACTTATTATGTCAAGATTAGTCGTGATGATACTATTGATAAAGATGAAGATGTTAAATATGCCTTACAAATGAATGTTGGCGGTAAGTATAAACACGATTATGTTTTAACCGAAGGTGTTTCTGATGATACTAAAAACAAACAGTACACTCGCGTTCCATCGACAACTGATTATACTGGAACAGGTACTCTATCTGCGGTTAATGCTTTGCAAATTCAAGCCACACGGTATCAAGCTACAGCTCAAATGTTGCAAATAGGTTATTTAAATATGGCAAATATTTATAATCGTAATAGTAATTATTGATATTAAAAATTTAATTTTGATAGACTGGTTTTTACCGGTCTATTTTTTTATACTAATTGAGATAACATGCATAAAAAAAGCGGAGATAACTCCGCTTTTTTTAGAAAACAATAAATTACCCAAATAATTTGAGAACAGATTGAGAAGCTTGAGAAGCCAAACTGAGAGAATTGATAGCCAATTGCTGTCTTGTTTGCAAAGCCAACATATTTGCTGACTCTTCATTCATATCTGCTAATACTAACTTATCAGAACCTTCTTCTAATACATTAACAATATTTTCTGTGAATTCTTCACGACTTTGAATAATGGAATAGTTTGTTCCAAATTCAGAAGCCATTGTTCTCAACGTATTAATTGCATTTTCAATTTGCTGAATAGAAGCTTCCAAATCAGCATCTTTTTGCCAACTATCAATTGAATTAGATAATTTCAAACCGCGAGAAGAAGCATCTGTACCTTGTACAATCAATTCAGAAGTTCTGTATTCATTAAAAATAACTTTCAAATCGTTATCTTGTAATAAGTTTACACCTTTATATCCTGAATCTTGAGCCAATTCATCAATTTGTATTAATATATCATCAAATTGCTTAGCATAACTAATACGTTGTTCAACCGGAGCTTTTGCATTACCGGCAGCTCTATCGCCGCTAATACCTAACTTATAGGCAGCTGTGACGGCAACAATAAATTCTTTACCTTCAGACATAATAGAAATGGTATCACCATCAACATCTACAGTTGCTTTTGTTCCAACACCGGCTGTTATTTTAGCTGACAAAGCAGCAGAATTTTCTGTATCTGCATCTACTAATTTTATAACCGCAGCCGCAGAAGCATCTTCTCCAATACCATCATCACCATTAATCCAATATATATTTGAAGCATCTTTAGAGCGAACAACAATTTCTCCAGCTGTTTCACCTTTTTCAACAACTAATCCCAATGCTTGCAATTTTGCGGTTGCATCTGCAGCTGCTGCATCAGCATCTGCAAAAGTAGTATCAGCCAAAGTAATAGTTTTGGCTTCACCATTAACATATACGTCAAAACTTTTATTTGCATCAGTAGTTGCAAAAGACATCGAAAACTTACTCATGTCTTCTCTGCTATCAATAATAATCGTATCATCAGCAGCTAATTCAGATTCGCCAACTTCTTTAGAGGTAATAGAGTATTTATCATAATTACTTGGAATATCACGTGCAGAAGAAGCAATGGCTTTTGCCTGCTGGGCAAAAGATGTAATAGATTCGATACCTTCATTTGCAGCTTTAATTGTTTGAATTGCTTGCCCCATGCTGTCTAACAAGGCACTCAAATCACTAGCGCGATTGGTTAGCGATTGAGAAGCATAGTAAGAAGATGGATTATCAATTGCAGAATTTACTTTTTTACCTGTAGAAAGACGATTTTGCGTTGCATCCATCAACGATTGTGTGTTCTGCAAAGAAAGTAGATTGGAACGCATACTTGCGGTTAATGAAATATCAGCCATTACTTAATCTCCAAAAAAAGCGGACTAAAAAAATTCTAACCATAGGTTATCTATAAAAAAGTTCTCCTGTAAACGAAAAATTAATTTTTATTAACAGAAAGTTAATTGGCGGCTATAAAAAAACCACCGAATGTTCTGTGGTTAAATCATCGAATTAATTTATAAACTAAATATTTCCGCGTAAAGCATTTCCAAATAATTCTTCTTCTTTAGCGATTAGCTTACTTGCTTCTTTAATGGCGCTGTAATAATCACCTTTTAACACATTTTCGTTAACTGCACTGATATATGGTATCAAGCTTGGAGCAGCATTTTGCAAATCCCGAACATATTCCAAATAAATTTTTTGTAATTCTCGTGTATCGCGAGCCAAATACATCTGCTGTACAACAAAATATATACGTTTACTGGGAGTATTGGCTTCATTTTCACGTAAGATAAATTTTTCACGTAGAATTGGTACGTTGCCATCAATATAAAAACGTGTTCTTTCCCCATCATTAGTAATCAAAGATTCTCCGATAATAATACATTCATGAGGTTTGAGTTCAATTTTTAGAGGCATGTCAGCTCCTTCAAGTCTAAATAAAAATTACATTAATATTAGTATAATATAATAAATTTTTTTTGCAAATCATTATTTTGTCTGCTATAAACGATTCTAAATGTTAACAATGGAATTTTGCGCATGAACGAATTGAGTAATAGTTGGAGTGAAACCGAAAAACAATTATATCTGATTTCGCTTATATATGTATTAAATTTAGATAGTGAAGATAACTCAATCAAAAAAGAATTTATGAAGAACAAGGCAAAGGAGCTGGGACAGGCTATTTCAAAACTTCCCAAAGTGCGTACAGCTAAAGAGCTTATATCTCTTTTAGCTCCTATTCCGTCTGTGCGTACGAAACGTTATTTGCTTAGAGATATGATATTATTATCTGCTGCCGATCATGATTTAAGTGATAATGCCATCGGTCAAATATACGAAATTGGTACGCAAATCGGGCTTAAAGCAGAGAAAATAGATGATCTGTTTTTATGGGCTGCGCGTGGTCTGGAATGGCAGGTAGATGGCAGTCGTTTGATTGATGAAGATATTTAAAAATGGCAGAAACTCCTATTTATACTCTTAAAGGTGCCAGTTTAAGTTTTGGCACCAATCAATTGTTTAGAAATGTTGATTTATATATTAATCGTGGTGATAAAATTTCATTAGTAGGACGTAACGGTTCTGGAAAGTCTACTTTACTTAAAGTTATTGCCGGTGCCATTGAGGCTGATAATGCAGAAATATTTATTCAACCGGGAGTACGCATTTCATATATGCCTCAAGAGCCGGATTTTTCAGGATTTTCTTCTCTGAAAGATGTTGTTAGAGCCGGAATTTATTCATCTGACGAAAATACTGATTATAAAGTTGATATTATGATTGAACAATTCGGTATTCTTGCCGGCATAAGTCCTGATAAAGCATCAGGAGGGGAAAGGCGTAAAGCAGCCTTAGCACGTGCACTTATTTCTGAGCCGGATATTTTGTTATTGGATGAGCCAACCAATCATCTTGATATGCCGACTATTGAAAAACTTGAAGCGATTATTTCCGGATTCCGCGGCGCTGTTATTCTTATTTCGCATGATCGTATGTTTTTAAGTAATGTTTCTCAAACAACATTTTGGTTAGATAGAGGAATCCTACGTCGAAATAATCGTGGTTTTAAGCATTTTGAAGAGTGGCAGGAGCAAGTTATTGAACAAGAGATTATTGAACAGAAATATCTTAACAAAAAAATAGAAGAAGAAACCGAGTGGTTGCATAAAGGTGTAACAGCTCGCCGTAGACGGAATATGGGTAGACTTCGCCGTTTGCAGCAATTACGTCAAGAACGCAGAGAGCAAATCAAACGTATCGGCAGTGTCGATTTGGAGATTTCTGAAGGTGATTTTCGTTCAAAATTTGTATTGGAAGCCAAACATATTAATAAGAGTTTTTCCGGACGTGATATTGTTAAAGATTTTTCGATTCGTATTCTTAAAGGCAACAAAATAGGCGTTGTCGGTCCTAATGGCGCCGGTAAAACCACCTTGATAAAATTGTTGACTAAACGTTTAGAGCCCGATAGCGGTACTGTTCGTTTGGGTAAAAATCTTGACGAAGCATATTTTGATCAAAATCGTATAACTTTAGATTCTAAAAAAACTTTATGGCAGACGTTGTGCGATAAGGGTGATCATATATGGGTACGTGGACAATATCGTCATGTTGTTGCTTATCTCAAAGATTTTTTGTTTCGTCCCGATCAGGCACAATGTCCTGTATCCGCACTTTCCGGCGGTGAAAAAAATCGCCTTATGTTAGCCGTAGCTTTAGCTCGACCTTCCAATTTTTTAGTTCTTGATGAACCGACTAACGATTTGGATATGGATACCTTGGATTTACTGCAGGAAGTTTTGGATGAATATAGCGGAACAGTACTCTTGGTCAGCCATGATAGAGATTTTATAGACAGAGTTGTTACTTCTGTAATTTATATGTCCGGAAATGGTAATATCTATGAGCATGCCGGCAGTTATAGCGATCTTTTAGCTAAACTGGCAGAAAAAGAAGAAAATATTGTTGTTAAGAAAAAAGTCAAAACTGTAGTCGAAAAAGTTGTTCGTACTTCTTCTCATAAATCTCCTCGCTTAAGTTATAACCAACAGCGCCAATTGGAAATTCTGCCATCTGAAATAGAAAAAATAGAACAAGATATTTCCCAAACAGAAAACCTCTTGTCCAATCCTGATTTATATAATGAGAATCCCACAGAATTTACTCGTTTATCTGCGTTGCTGTCAGAACTACAACGGCAAAAAGATACAAAAGAAACCACATGGCTTGAGCTGCAAATGCTTCAAGATAGTATACTTTAATTTTTTACTTTTTTATAATGATATACAGATAGTAACCCCGTCTTCAATCGTTGTTTTAAGAGTCTGGCTGCCTCTAGTTTTTTGTTAATTAAGCGTTTGAGATAATATTTCTTTAAAATCATTCTATAAGAATAATTAAGTGCTTTAAAGGCATTACTCAATCTTATCTGTGAAGTTAATGCCGGAGCATTAAAAGCAATTTCGAATTTTTGTTCTTCTGCTTGTGGCGTATTGGTACGCCATCTGGCTCTCCATGAATATTGATGCATAAAGGCATTGCCCAGCCCCACTTCTTTATTTTGAGCCAATTTTATTTTTATTCCGGCATCAAACATTGAAAAATGGCATGGTTTAGTAAAATATTTCAAATCTTTAGTTGATAATTTTATATTTGTATTTTTACTTAAAAAATCAGTAAATGCTTTTCGGCACTTATATAGTTCAAGAGGACTATAAAAATCCATTCCTAAAAAAGCCCATATATATCCGCCTTTAACCGGAAGTCCTGATGTATCATAACCAGATGCTGCCAGAAGTCTGATTTCTGAAGGTTTTTCGCCGAACGACATTTCTCTTTGTTGGTCATAAGCAGATAAAAAATTGCGCTGTTTTTGAATGAATATATTGGCAAATCCTCGTTGATTAATACCTTTTTCTTTGTACAAAGATTTAAAATAAAAGCAAAGTTGTTGTTCTTCATTTAGAATATAATCACCATCAAAAACATATAATTCGTTTTTGTTGTAACAAATTCCTGCAATAGATAATGTTTGCCTTTCTTGCATAACTGAATAATTTGTTTTTAAGTTATAAGAAACATCTGTGAATGCAGTGTTATATCCTTCTTTTTGGAAATCAAAAGGCCATAGTTTTAGAACATCATCAGGAATATCGGTAAAAAAAGAATTTATGGTTTTAGGATTGCAAAAATTAACCTCACCATTCGGAGCAGGTGAGCTATATATTAGATTGGCAATGTTTATCTTATTGTTTTTCATCGCATATACTAATATTGTAAAATTGATTTGTTGTCAATCATATGATTAGAATAAATTTATTTGATGACTTTAAAAAAAAATCTGTTATACTAACGCAAGTTTTGACAAGAAGAGATTGCAGATTTCGTGAAAAAGATATTAACAATTTCCGAGGCCGGAAAACTGATTAAAAGTGATTCATCGGTAATGATAGGCGGATTTCTCCGTTGCGGTTCTCCGGCGAGAATAGTTGATGAAATTCTCAAAAATGATATTGGTAATTTAACTCTTATTGCTAATGATACTTGTATTCCCGAGGCAGATAGGGGTAAGCTTATTGTTAATAAACGTATCAAAAAAGCAATTGTTGCACATATTGGTACCAATCCGGAAACAGGCCGCCAAATGGATGCTGGAGAAATTGAAGTTGAGCTGGTTCCTATGGGAACATTAGTGGAACGTATTCGAGCTGCAGGTGCCGGTTTAGGAGGGGTGTTAACTCCGACAGGAGTTGGTACAATTGTTGAAAATGGCAAAACCATAATGGAAATAGAGGGCAAAAAATATTTGTTTGAAAAACCTCTCAAAGCTGATTATGCTATTATTTATGCTACTAAAGCTGATAAGTATGGAAATTTATTTCTTCAAGGTACAACCCGTAATTTTAATACTGTCATGGCTACAGCAGCAGATGTTGTTATTGTTGAGGCGGATGAATTGAGTGAAGAGCCTCTGAACCCCGATGAGATTACAATCCCCGGAGTTTTTGTGGATTATATTGCAATATAAAAGGAATAGAATAATGGAACTTTCCAAAGAACAGTGTCGGGAGATTATTGCTCGCCGTGTTGCTCAAGAATTTTCGGCAGGAGATGTTATTACTCTGGGTATTGGTTTGCCTACGGAAGTGGCAAATTATATTCCGGCAGAATTGCATGTTGTAACTCAATCTGAAAATGGAATGATTGGACTTGGACATCGTGATTTTAGCCAACCGGAAAATCCGTTTGTTACCAATGCAGGAGGAATTCCCGTTACCCATAAAGATGGTGCAGCATTTTTCGATTCTTTAATGTCTTTTACAATGATTCGTGGTGGGCATGTCGATGCTACGGTACTCGGAGCTTTGCAAGTTGATGAAGAAGGTAATTTAGCCAATTGGATGGTTCCTGGAGTTTTCACCCCTGGAATGGGCGGGGCTATGGACTTGGTTGTAGGCGCAAAACGAGTTATTATTGCGATGGAACATACTAATAAAGGCGTTTCTCGGATTGTAAAAAAATGTAATCTTCCTTTGACTGCAGTAAAAGAAGTTGATTTGATTGTTACCGAACGTGCGGTAATTGAAGTAACTTCAGAAGGATTGGTTCTCAAAGAAATTAACCCGATGTTTTCTCTCGAAGAAGTGCTGGCTTCTACAGATGCAAAATTAATAGTACCGATTGATATGCAGCTTATGGCTTCGTAATTAAATTTCACTTATTTGATATAAGACTGGTTTATACCAGTCTTTTCATTATTTCTTAACTATAGCCGCCGCCGATGGATTTGTAAAAAGCAATGATATCAAGATAAATTTGTCCGTTACTATTAATCAGTTGTTCTTGAGCTGCAAGACGTTGCTGTTGTGTAATCATAACATCACTAAATTCGACCAGACCGTTTTTATATTTTTCCAGCATTAATTCAGCGGCAATTTTTTGTGCTTGAGCTGCTTTATATGCTGATTTATTTTTTTCATATTCTTCTTGCAAACCGATAATTGAATTTTTCACTTCTGCGGCAGCATTTAGTACAGCTTTTTGATATGTAAAAAATGCAGCTAAAGTTACGGCTTTTTGTTGTTCTATTTGATTTTGCAATTGCCCCCAATGAAAAATAGGCAAACTTATTGCCGGTTTATAGCTATACCCGTAACTATTTCTATCTACCAAACCGGAAACCTCCGGAGCTTGCCAACCGATAAATCCGCTGATATTTATATTTGGATATAATGCTGCGATTGAGGCTCCTACCAAAGCATTTTCTGCATGTAATTGTTTTTCGGCAATCCTGACATCCGGACGATTTCTAATTACAACAATCGGAAAATCATATAAGCGTTGTATATCATAGTCAAAACGACAGCGAATAATATTTTTACGTCTGGGATTCAGTAAATTGTTGATTTTATTTGGTAGTTCACCGATTAAAATTGCCAGCGAATTAGCATAAATTTCTGCTTGTTTTCGCAGTTCCGGAATTTTACTGCGGGTATTTTCTACTGTATATTCAGCTTGCTTATATGACACTTCATCTGTTAAACCAAATTTACGTTTTGCTGCAATTGTCGCAAAAATATCTTCCTGCAGCTTAAGGTTTTGTTGGGCAATGCGTATTTGTTCCTGTGTAGTGCGCAGCATAACATAGTTAGTTATAACTTCTGCCGTTAAACTAATCTGCACATTTTCTAAAGATGCAGCTGCAGCTTCAGCTAATGCTAAAGCATTTTCGGTTTGTCGCCGATTCTTTCCCCAAATATCCAATTCCCACGAGGCATCTAATCCGGTTTGATAATAATCCGGAGATAATGTATAGCCGATTGCTTGGCTTGGTTTAGTATAATCATAACTGCCGGAAGCATTAAATATCGGCAAGCTATTTACACGGCTAATCCGCCAGTTGCTGCGCGCTTCTCGCAGACGTTGGATTGCAATCGATACATCAGGACTTTTATATAATGCCAGTTCTACTAGTTTATTAATGATAGAGTCATTAAATTGCTTATACCAATATTTATCAATTTTTTGCGTTGAATTTTCTTTTAATCCGATACTCTGACGTAAATTATCATCAGTATATAATATTGGTTTTTGATAATCCGGTCCTACTGAACAAGATGTTAATATCAAAGCCAATCCTGCAATCAATTCTTTACGCATGACTATTTTCCTTTTGATGGCGTTTTTCACTATGCTCACGAATTGTTTCGAACAATGCAAAAAGCGCAGGGATGAATATAATTCCCACAAAAGTTGCCGCAATCATCCCAAAGAATACTGATGTACCGATAGATATTTGGCTCGAAGCTCCTGCTCCTTTAGCTATAATCATTGGGAATACGCCCAAAATAAAAGTTAATGCAGTCATCAAAACAGCACGGAATCTTTCTGAAGCACCTTTTTTTGATGCATTTAGTATAGATTCACCTGCTTCACGATAATTTTTGGTAAATTCCACAATCAGAATAGCATTTTTTGCCGCCAGACCGATTAACATAATTAATCCCAGTTGTGCGTAAATACTCAATGACAGACTCATCAAATGAAGACCTATAATTGCCCCTAAAATCGCAAAAACTGTAGAGAACATAACTGCAAAAGCCAGCATCCAACTTTCATACAAAGCAACCAAAAACAGATAACAAAATACTAATGCTAAAGCAATTAATAAACCGGCCAAACCGGCAGCTTCTACTTCTTGCAAAGTTAGTCCGGTCCATGCAATCGAAAAATCTTTACCTAAAATACTTTCACCGATATTTAAAATTTCTTCAATTGCACTACCGCTGCTTACTCCTTCAGAGGTTTGTGCCGTAATTGCTGCCGAAGTATATTGATTATGACGAGATATAATTTTAGGCATTACTTCTGTTGATATGTCGGCAAAACTGCTGATACGTATTAACTTACCGTCTTGAGAACGTACATATAGTTTTTGCACATCATGAATATCTTTGCGATAAGGAAAATCGGCCTGAATAATTACTTTGTTTACTTGTCCGCTCAAAGTAATATTGTTGATGTATCTTGAACCTAAATTATTTTGCAATACCTCAAAAAGTGCCGATACTGGGATTTTATATGCTTGCAGTTTAGTACGGTCAATATTTAAATAAATATGCGGAGTATCAGAAGTAAAAGTCGAAAATGCTCCCATAAGTTCTTTACTGCTATTCATTTTATTTAAAAATTCTTGTAGTTTCATAAATAATTGATTGGGACTTACGGAGCCGTTAATCGCCAATAACTCTAAAGACAATCCGTCAGAATTACCAATCCCCGGAATAGAGGGGGGAGCAAAAAAGTTAATTTGGGCAGAATTATCATTACTAAATGTATTGGTTAAATTACGTAGAATAGATGGCATAGAAACATTTTTATTTTCTCTTTGTTTCCATGGTTGCAAGCCGACTACTCCCAAAGCAACATTTTCTCCGCCGCCGCCAAGAATTGAATATCCTGCAACCGAGATAAAATACTTTACGCCCTCCATTTTTAATACTTTATCTCCGATGTCTTGTAAAACATCATTAGTCTGATTTATTGTCGCCGTATTAGAAAGTTGAATATTTGCAAAAATAATTCCTTGATCTTCTTCCGGAATAAACGAGGTTGGTGTTTGTTTAAAACCCCATATAACCAAACCGATTGTTACTAAAATAATTACAGTTGTAACTTTCAGGTGAATAGAAAACCATCCGACAAGGTTAGTATAATTATCTCGGCAATAATCAACAGCTTTGTTAAAATGGGGGAAAAATCTTCCTCGAACAGCAGAATCATCATTTTTAAGAAATATAGCACAAAGTGCCGGACTTAAAGTTAAAGCATTGATTGCCGAAAATACAACGGAAGTTGCAATTGTTACAGCAAATTGTTGATATATTTTTCCGGTAATTCCTGCCATTAATCCTACCGGAATAAAAATAGATAAGAGGACGAATGTTGTGGCAATAATAGCTCCGGATATTTGCTGCATGGCTTTAATTGATGCGGCTTTCGCTTCAAGTTTTTCATATTTCATCAAATATTGTACTCGTTCTACCACAATAATTGCATCATCTACGACTAACCCGATTGCTAATATCATCGCAAACAATGTTAAAATATTAATATTAAAACCTAAAATATAAATCACCGCAAAAGTTGCAATTAACGATACCGGAATTGTTATTAATGGAATTAGTGTAGTATTCCAACGTTGTAAAAAGACATAGGTAACTAATACTACCAAAGAAAATGTAATTACTAAAGTTTCTAAAATACTTTCAATTGATGCCCGTACAAAATCTGTTGAATCATAAGCTATTTCAAGCTGTATATCATTAGGAAAAGTTGTTTGCAGTTGTGCAATTTCTTTTTTTACTTCCTCCATAATATCCAGAGAATTTGAATTTGGGGTTTGGCTTAATCCGATAACTACGGCAGGACTATTGTCAAAATCTGCATTCATTTGATAACTATCGGCCCCGAGTTCGATTCTTGCAATATCTTTTAGGCGAATAATTCCGCCGGTAGGGGAGGTTGTAATGACTATTTCTTCAAAATCTTTAACACTATGTAACAAACCTTTAGCTGTAAGACTTAACACAACAGGAGTGTCCGGCGTGCTGGGCGCTGCTCCAACACGTCCGATTGAGGCTTGAATATTTTGATTCGCAACTGCAGATACAATGTCACTACTATCCAAACCCAAAGAGGAAATCTTATCAGAATTAAGCCAGATTCGCATACTATATTCCGGTCCGTAAATGGATACATCTCCCATGCCGGAAATACGAGCCAGAGT
>JAFTNB010000151.1 GCA_017452115.1 Alphaproteobacteria bacterium | reverse complement strand
TCAAGATTTTTGAGTACTATTTACACAGTAAGGCAAAATAAGAGTCGAAATCTAAAAAAAAATATGATATTTGTTAGATGATTTGTAACTGTATGATGAGATAATAATGAACAACGAAAATACTTTAGTTCTTGATTTTGAAAAAAATATTGTAGCAATTGAAGATAAAATCGAGGCAATGCGCCATCTGGCTGAAGGACAAGATGTAGACATCACCCCCGAGATTACACGTTTGCAGCAAAAACTGGAGAAACAAATGAAAGCTTCATATGCAAACTTAACGCCTTGGCAAAAATTACAGGTTTCACGCCATCCACAACGCCCTCACTGCTTGGATTATGTTAATTATTTAATTGAAGATTTTACACCATTATGCGGAGATAGACTTTTTGCTGATGATGAAGCAATGATTGGCGGCATCGGTCGTTTTAGAAATATGTCTGTGGTTGTGCTCGGACAAGAAAAAGGACATGATTTGGAAAGCCGTGTTCGTTATAATTTCGGAATGGCCAAACCAGAAGGATACCGCAAAGCTCAAAGATTAATGGATTTGGCTGATAAATTCGGAATGCCGGTGATTGCTTTTGTTGATACAGACGGTGCATTTCCGGGTGTGGAAGCCGAAGCTCGCGGCCAAGCTGAAGCCATTGCGTCATCAATTGAAAAATGTTTACAAATTAAAGTTCCTTTAGTTTCGATTGTTATTGGCATGGGTGGTTCTGGAGGAGCGATCGCTATTGCTGCAGCAAATCGAATATTAATGCTTGAACATTCAATCTATTCAGTAATTTCTCCTGAAGGTTGTGCTTCTATTCTATGGCGCTCTGCAGATAAGGTTAAGGAAGCAACCGAAGCGCTTAAGTTAACAGCTCAAGATTTGAAAAAATTTGGCGTTATTGATGAAATCATTCCTGAACCAACCGGTGGAGCTCATCGGGATGCGTCATTAACTATTGAAAGAGTTGGTAATGCAATTCATCGTCATTTAAAAGAATTGATGCCGTTAAACGGAGAAAAATTAAAAACAGAACGTACTGAAAAATTTTTGGCAATGGGAAGAGAAATATCTTATACTGAACGGAGATATTAATTTGATAAATAATCTGTCAAATGCTCAAATTTTGATTGTAGGAGGATTGTGTTTTTTCATTTTAATCTTATTGTTAATATGGAGGACACAGAAAAAGAATCCGGAATTAAATCGTTTGGCAGATATTTTGTTTCATCATCAATCGGAATTATCCGGTAGATTAAGTCAGATGGCCGAATATTCTCGCCAACAACAAGATACTATTGCCGCGGCAATAAATGAGCAACGTTTATCTGTACTTAAAATCATGGATGAAAAATTATTACAAGTTACAAAAAATGTCAGTGAAGGTTTACAACAAAATACAACAAAAACAAATGAAACCCTTACTGATTTACGTGAACGTTTGGCGAAAATTGATGCAGCACAACAAAAGATATCGGCTCTTTCAGAACAAGTTGTATCTTTGCAAGAAGTTCTTTCTAATAAGCAAGCTCGCGGAGCTTTTGGTGAAATTCAACTTAATGATATTGTAACATCTGCTCTTCCTCCTTCTGCATATGAATTTCAGGTTGTATTGGAAAATCAAAAAAGAGCCGATTGTGTATTAAATCTTCCTAACCCTCCGGGGATGATTGTGATTGATTCAAAATTCCCACTCGAAAGTTATCATGCGTTACGAATCGCTGCTAATGATAGAGAAAAAATCGAAGCGGAGAGATTCTTCAAAGCATCTGTTCTAAAACATATTAAAGATATTTCCGAAAAGTATATCATTACCGGACAAACAGCCGAATCGGCATTAATGTTTCTACCCAGTGAAGCTATTTATGCTGAACTTCATGCCAATTTTCCCGATGTAGTAGAAACATCTTATCGAGCAAAAGTATGGATTGTATCTCCAACTACATTGATGGCTACGCTGAATACCGTTCGAGCTATTCTTAAAGATGCAAAAATGCGGGAACAAGCCGGAGTTATTCAAAAAGAAGTTGGTGTATTGATTGATGATATAGGTCGTTTGGATGGAAGAATTGAAAGTTTGAGTCGTCATTTTAAGCAAGCAAATGATGATATTGACAATATTAAAATTTCTTCGGGAAAAATAGCTCGACGAATTCAGAAAATTGAAGATATTCAACTCGGCGAAGATACAGCATTATCTATAGAACATCAATCTATTGATGAACAATCAGCGTGAGCTTTTGCTCCAAAGTTTACCTAATTTTTGAGTTATATTAATATTAGATTTTGTTTCTTTTTCAGTTGTTTTTGTTTGAGTATTTTCAGAATTGCGTCCTTTATTTTGTTCTAACTTCAAATTACGTCCTAAACGTAAATAATGTATAAATTTTCCTTTTTGCGTTTTCTCATCTATTTTTTCTGCAGTTGGAGATTGAATACTTGCAGTTTCTAAAATATCCGGCTGGACAGTATTCATAACCGGAGAATTTATATTTTCTTGTTCTTTCACTGAAAAATCTTTTTGCACCTCCAAAGGAACAGAACGTCCGGTTTTTTCTAATATTGTTCTTCTGTCTGCATCATGAATAAATGCTGCAGTTTTGGACTGGTCGTTATGCTTTTCTTTATCCTTATTGGCTACGTAGGCTTTTATATCTTTCCACTTATCATTTCTCCATTCACTATTGGTAAATCGTTCTCCATTGGAAAACATTACGCCATAACCATCATCATAACCTCTGCCGCATAATGCATTTCGCAGCTTATAGTCGGGAGAAACAACATAAATATCTTGTTTGGCAAAATATGCAGCACTATAGCCATTATTTGCACCGACTAATATCTCTTTTCCGGCTTTTGCAGCTTGTTCTTGACGTCCAAAATAAACATCAATGGATCGAGAACCGCCAAATCCATATTCAGTTTCCAACCATTTATCATCCGGTGTTAATAACATATAGCTTTTTTTATCAATACCAAGCTGTTCTAACTTACTTTCAACCTGTTCTCTAGGTGTTTTGGGTTTAGGTTTAATGCGAGTTTTATTTAACTCAATTTTTTCTGTTTCATATGATGGCTTATCAACTCTTACTGAAGATTTTATTTGCTGTTCAATTTTATCATTATTATTGCTTAAATTGATGCTTAAATTATCCGTATTTTCTTTCGGATGAATTACCGCATTGAGCGCCTTTTTAGCAAAAGAAGGGCTTTTAAGAATTGACTTTGCTGTTTCTCTAATTAATGTTTTATATAATCCGTTATCAATAATTTCTTTATCTTTTAAGACTTTAAAACAAGTCATAAGACCATCGGCCATACCATTTGGATGTTCCGGAGTATTCATATATTGCATAACATCAGAAATAGCCAATAAACCGCGCTGGACATCGGAAACATAATTAACATCTTTACCGGCTTTTTCAAATTTTTTTATTTTTTGCAGCATAAATTCGCCTAAATTTCCACCTTTGCCTTGCTGTTGTTCTTTAACTACAGCAACCAAAAACTTACCAAGTAATTTCTTTTCATCTTTAGTCGGGGCCGGACGTTGGGCTCCTGTATCAAAAATACCTATTTCAACGATGGTTTTGCCGTGTTCATCTTTAGTAACATGAAAGTTTTGTTGTTTACTATGTCTATCAATATCCCATGCTTTTCCACCCATCAAATTAGATAATTCAATTGCGGTATAAGCAAGAGCCATTTCTCGACGTTGAGCCGGAGTAAATTCAGGAGAATCTATACTCTTTCCGGGCGCCATTTCCATAATTTTGTAATTAGAATATTGAGATTCACCATAACGTTCCCAAGTTGCAACTTTAGGAATATATGAAACACCATTTAGTTCAATACTTTCAATTTTTCCATAGTTTTGGCATGCATTTTCATATTGCTTTGCTCCTTCTTTAATATCAACCTCGATAACGGCATTTTTAGCAGAACGTTCAGCTACACTTCGCAATATCTCATATTTAGAATCTTGTGTACATAATTCATCAATTGCAGCATTGATTTTCTTAAATTCACGTTCTGATTTTGTTGCTGCTCTATCATGCATTACCTGAACAACTTTAGTTTCTTGCTTACCTGATTGTTCATTTTCAACATCAACTAAAATTGTTTTATTAAAAGTACCACCGCCAATAAATTTTTTTACATGTTTAATTCGGGATAATTCACTTTCCGGCATAGCTTCTGCTAAATCTTTGTGAATTTCCCATTGTTTGGGTTCATTGGCTTTATCTTTTAAGCGACCTAAACTATCCCTAATATCTTGAGGCAAGGCATCTACATATGATAAAGTTTGTGCTAATTTAACCCATGCAGTACCTTGTTTTTCACAAAACATAGCTAAACCATCGCCAACATTCATATTTTTATCAGCTTGTCCCGGTTCCCGTCCCGATAATACAGCACCCAATAATAATGAAGGCTGTTCTTCTTGGTGACAAACTGCAGTAGAAATAGTTTTTACTTCTTGTAATAAATCTTTATCTTCAGCTCTTGTACCAAAAACCTTATCGGAAACAAAAGAAATTTGCTTTTGTAGTTTTTCTTCTTCGGAAAGATTGCTTTCGTTGGCATAACTATCAAGTAACCGATGCATTATCACTGCTCGTTCTTCAAAGCCGGCATTTAGATATTCTTCATGCAGCTTGCCGGCAGCAGAAACAAAAGAATCTTCAGGAATGGTCAAATTTTGGATATCTCTTGAGGTAAGACCGGAAATATTATTATCTATTAATTTTTTATCCATATTATTTTTCCATTCTTCCGGAATCAGAGATCTTTTTGTATTGTATTCTTGTGCTAAATCTTGACTAAACTGTCGACAATCTTCGGTATTGCCATTAGAGAGTAAAAAAGACATAGCCTTTGCAGAGAAATCCGGATTACGCATAATATAAGTGTCTAATAAATTATATCCGTTAACCGCCTTATTTCTAACTTCGGCATTAGATAAATCTTTGTCATGAATCTCTTTAATATCATAAGCCAGTTGTTTTTGTGCCATTACCCCTTTTGCTACTTGCTCGCAAATTCTTTTACGGCTTTTTTGAGAAATATTAGCAGAAACATTTTCTAATTCCGCGGTTATTTTTTCTTGATATTCGGGAGTATCATCATCAATTCCATGTTTGGTTACAATATGATTGGCACACATACGTTCAACTATTTGTTTATTGCCGTCATATTGCAAAATAGAACCGCCAAGTTCCTTGAGTCGTTCAATTCTGATGTTGTTTCTTTCTTTTTTTGTCTGGCTTGTAAATATACTATCATTAATCTCCATATTGGCAATATCATGATTGGCATGTGTACTGATAAGATCATAAGCTTCTTCCAATTGGCGTTCAGGAGATAATTTTTGCATATGGGAAAGTAATTTACTTTCTATTTGACGCTGTGTGTCATCTTTTGAGGTAAAGGCTTCTTTGGCGGTCATTGTAATATAAAGTTCTTTACAACGTTCATAAGTTGATTCTGCGCTTTCTCCCTCTTTGGCCCCGAATAAATCTTTTTGCAATGCATAGTCGGTCAATTTATCGGCTAATGCCGGAGAAACCACGCTTGGTATAGTGTTGAGTACAGTACTTATATCAACATCTACACCTTTGTTAACCGTACGCATTATTTCGTAATCGTACAAAAGCTTTGAGGTTGTTACAGCATATCCCTCATAATAAGGCTCTTTAGGTTGTAAGCTTGACAAATTATGAACTAATTCATCCGTATTATTGGCTTCTGTTAAGCCTTGTCTAGCGCGCCATTCTTCAACATAGGGTAAATTTCCCTCACTTCCGACATTATCATTCAGAAGAGTTTGAGTGACAATTCTATGCAAATAACTAACCGATGATGTATTTGGAGTATCATACATTAAATCGCCATATACCCTAAACACGGAGGGAGCCATTGCTCGTATAATTTGAGGGCTGACATTATTTAATTCTTTTTTGTTTGTATCTAACATAGTATTGTAAAGACCGTTGACAAAATTTAAGGCTTTATCTACCTTAGGATACCTTTCACTATGATAAACTTGCATAATATCTTTTAATTCGGTATCCAATACCACTTCCGTAAATAACGGATAAAATATTTGTGCATATTTAGCATCATCATAAGAAGGAGATAAATAATAAGGACGATCTGCAAATAACTGAGCGGACGGACGATTTTTATCTTCCGGATTAAAGTGTAATCCGGTTCCATATTTAAGTAAATAATCAGATGATTTAGCATCAATCTTTGCAAAAGCATCAACCGATTTAAGATAGATTGCGGAAGCTTGTTGTTTTGCTTCGGTAAAAACTGCCGAGCCACGTTCATTTTGCGACATAATTGCAAGTTGATCATGAAAATCTAACTTCATTTGTCTTTTTCGTTCTTTAGTTTGGTTATTTTGAACTTTATCTTCACATTCCGAATGTAACGAGGCGACTTCTTCCGGATTGGTACTTACAACCTCTCCTTGAGCATTTACATATATATTATTTTTATCTCCTTTAGTATAGCCGAGGCTATCTCCATATATTTGTGCAAAATAATTATACTTAACATTTAAAATATTCATAATTCTATTGATATTTATCCAGTTTTCTGCATTAGCCACTTCAGCTACCGATGCCCAAGGAACAGTATCGCCTTTTTGGAGGCCCTCAATAGAAAAAGACGGCATAACAACATGATCTTCCATATTGTAAGGTTTATTTAATTCATGTGCGGTATTATTAGCGGTGGAAGCTTCTTTTAACTGATTAAATTCATCTTTGTCTTTTATTAATTTTTGCATATGATTTATTTTATATGCCAAACTACCCAGCGGTTTTATATAAACATCGCCATTTTCATCGCGAACAGGCAATTGACTGCCGCACCACATATCATCAACATCCCTAGAAAGGTATTGCTCCTTAAAGGCATAAGCTTTTTCTAAAATTCGGTTAATTTGTATCGCATCTTCTTTGGATACAGACGGTACGTTTTGTGAAAAAATCTGTGAAAATGATACTACTCTTTGTCCACTGACAGCTAGTGTTTTCGGTTCGTCTGTAATAATTTTTTCACAAAAATTCCAGCGTTCTTTAGGCGATACTTCTCGGCTTGAAGAAACATGATATTCTTCTCTAATTCTTTCTTCTAAGTAACTGATATAATGATCATTAGAGGCTTTTAAAAGAAAATCTTTTTGAAAATATTTAAAACGATTTTCAAAAGTATCCGTAGAAAATACTACTCCTTGCTTTTCATAAGCTGATTTACGAGTCATCAAGCGGTCAATACGTGTAGATGTGTTTCCGTGTACGTCATTAGCAGATTCATAAGCCGATTTGGTATCTTGCGGCGCTACATTTATCATTTTCAAAAAGCTGACTGCTTCGTCAGGATTATATCCGGCTTCTACTAAAGATTTAAAACCTAAATCATCGGCGGACATTTCATGTTCATGCCCACCCGTAGAATCACCAAATCTATCTTTTTCGCGAGTTTCATCAACTTCAAAATGACCTAATTCATGTGCAATAACAGAGGCTAATTGTGCTTCATTTTGCACATTAGCTAATAAACCTTTGCTTACATACAGAATATTACGGTTATCCTTTGTATGTTTTTTGGACATATATGCAGCATTAATTTCCGGCTTATCCTCTACCACAATTTGAAAATTTTTATCAAAATAATCCGGTTGAGCATATTCACCACCTTTTTTTTGGTATAATTTGGTACAAATTGATTTAATATACTTTTGGACAATTTGCGTAGTTTCGCAATCTTTGGGCAATATCCTATGATCTTCCCAAAATTCAATGCTATAATTGTTTTCTTCACCCGTATATTTTTCCATAGTTATACCTCAACTAATGAATAAATCTTGTATTTATTTTATCATAATACTAGTTCATTGTCTATTTTTTATTAATAATGCGAAATTGATAAAAAAACTCTTGCAAATTAGGGAAATAGTGATAAAAAGAAACGGCTTGGCAGATAATCTGTCCAAGTATTGTTTTAATTTCACACGTAGATTAGGCGGGTATAGCAACAATTTTCATTTGCATAAATACTCGCTCCGGTGTTGTTATATATTGTAACAGCCAAGTATCTACGGAGGTTTAACCGGAAAAATAAAGGATATTTTAATATGACACTTCCTACTTTTACAATGCGCCAAATGGTTGAAGCCGGCGTTCATTTCGGTCACCACGCTCGTCGTTGGAATCCGAAAATGGCTCCTTTCATCTTTGGCAAAACAGATAATGTTCACATTATTGACTTGCAAAAAACTTACCCAATGCTTTATACAGCTTTGGCTACTGCTAGAGATATTGCTGCTCAAGGCGGTAAGGTTTTGTTTGTGGGTACAAAAAGACAAGCTCAAGACATTATCAAAGAAAATGCTGAAAGATGCGGTCAATATTATGTAAATCATCGTTGGCTCGGTGGTATGATGACCAACTGGAAAACCGTTTATAAATCAATTTCTCGCCTTGTTAAACTCAAAGATATGGCTGAAAAAAATGCTTATGACGGTTATACAAAAAAAGAAATGCAGAATCTTAAAAAAGAACAGGAAAAACTTGAATTGGAACTTGGTGGAATTATGAATATGGGTGGTCAACCAGACCTCTTGTTTGTAATCGATACTCCAAAAGAATCTTTGGCTATCAAAGAAGCTAAAAAGCTTGGTATTCCAGTAATCGGTATTTGCGATACAAATGCAGATCCTGATGCTGTTGATTTTCCTGTTCCGGGTAATGATGATGCTATTCGCGCTATTTCTTTCTATTCTGAGTTAGTTTCTGGCGCTATCCTCGATGGTATGCAGGCTGAAATCGCAGCTCATGGTGTTAAAGTTGAAGAAATGGTTGAAAGCGAAGCTAAACCGGCAAAGAAAAAAGCTTCTAAAAAAGCTGCCGCTGAAGCTGAAGCCAGTGCTGAATAGTTCTATTTTTTAGAGCTGTTAATGTTTGATGGCGGTATTTAAACAACGTTTTAAGTATCGCCATATTTTAAATCTATTAAAGGGATATTACAACAATGACAAATATTACTGCCGCTATGGTGAAAGAACTCCGCGAAACAACTAGTGCCGGTATGCTTGATTGCAAAAAAGCATTGACCGAAACTAATGGTGATATGGAACAAGCTATTGACTGGCTGCGGAAAAAAGGTTTGGCTTCTGCTGCAAAAAAAGCAGGACGTATTGCTGCTGAAGGTTTGGTTGCTGTTGCCGTTGACGGTAACAAAGGTGCTGTAGTTGAAGTTAACTCTGAAACAGACTTCGTTGCAAAAAATGATATTTTCCAAGAATATGTTGAAGATGCAGCTACCGTTGCTCTTTTGAATAAAGGTGAAGTTTGTGATATGAAAACTTTCCAATGTCCGAAAGTAAACAAATCTTTTGAAGAACGCTTGACAGATATGATTGCTAAAATCGGTGAAAATATGAATTTACGCCGTGCAAAATTACTTGAAGTCAACAATGGTGTTGTAGCTTCTTATGTTCATAATGCCGTTAAATCTGGTTTAGGTAAAATCGGTGTATTAGTTGCTCTTGAATCTACAGGAGATAAAGAAAAATTAAATGAACTCGGTAAACATATTGCTATGCATATTGCAGCTTCTAATCCGTTGTTCCTTGATATTGCTTCTGTTGATACGGCAGCTGTTGAACGTGAAAAAGCTATTTTCTCTGAACAAGCTAAAGCTTCCGGAAAACCTGAAAATATTATCGAAAAAATGGTAGAAGGCCGCGTTCGTAAATATTATGATGAAGTTGTTCTTGAAGAACAAGCTTATATCATGGATCCCGACAAAAAAGTTAAGCAAATTATTGCTGATGCTGCCAAAGAAATGGGAACAGATATTAAACTTAAAGAATATGTATGTTTCCGTTTAGGTGAAGGTTTGCAAAAGAAAGAAGAAGATTTTGCTGCTGAAGTTGCTGCTCAACTTGCAAAATAATCTTTTACTTAAGGCAATATAAATGTAGCTCCTCGTTTGAGGAGCTTTTTTTATACAAATTCGCGTTCCTATTTTTCATTAAATATTTATATTTGATGAAATATATGATATAGTTCTGGTTAGAGGTAATTTATATAATTGGAGCTATAAGATGAGGAAAGGTAATAGAAAATCGGAAGATGCCTTGAATTTTTTGCTTTGCAAAAAATAGGCATGACTTTTAAGTTGTTGTCATACTCGGGTTTATCCCGAG
>JAFTNB010000150.1 GCA_017452115.1 Alphaproteobacteria bacterium | reverse complement strand
CGGCTCCGGCAAGAGTACCTATACCAGTTCCCCAAGCGGTTTTAGAAACTTTACTTTCTCCGGTATACGGATCAGTTGCACAAGCAGCTAAAAAAGAAACCATCATCAAAGATAAAACTGTTTTTTTCATCTTAATCTCCTTAATAAATTGTTATTAGAAAATAATTTAAGTCAGATAAATTATTTTGGCAAGAAAATAGTAGTTTAATTTTAAGCAGTTTTTTGTGTTTTAATTAAGGCTGTTTCAATAGCTTTAGCTAATTGGTCAGCGCAAGATGTACCTTTTCCTCGACAGTCATTCCCTCTTAATGTTTGGGCAATAATCGTAGCATCTTTTCCTTCTACAAGCTTTGAAATCGCTTGCAAATTTCCCATACAGCCTCCGGTAAATTTTACATTATATAACTTGCCGTCAGATATATTAAAACTGATATTACTAGTACAAACCCCTTGTGGTGTATAAGAAAAATTTTTCATTTTAATTTCCTTTTAATTTGATTGGTGTTGTTGTTTTTCGCGGCGAAGTTTATCAAAATAATCTACCCGTTTTTTTATTTCTCTTTCAAATCCTCGTTCAACTGGATGATATAATTTTACTCTGGTAATGTTTTCGGGGAAATAATTGGCTCCAGAGAATCCGTCTTCGCAATCAGGATCATATTCATATCCTTCATGATAGCCTAAATCTTTCATTAATTTAGTTGGCGCATTGAGGATGTTTTTAGGCGGCATCAGAGAACCTGTTCGTTTGGCCATATCTCTTGCAGCATGCATAGCTTTGTATACAGCGGCTGATTTTGGTGCCGTTGCTAAATATGCGGTTAGTTGCATTAGGGCTAATTCGCCTTCCGGAGAACCAAGGCGTTCGTAAGTTTGCCAACATGAAATTGCTTGAGTAACAGCATTAGGATCGGCCATGGAAACATCTTCTACGGCAAAACGGGTAAGGCGGCGAAAGATATATTTCGGATCTTCTCCGGCTTCTAACATACGGGCTACCCAATATAGGGCAGCATCAACATCTGTTCCGCGCAAAGATTTGTGAACCGCAGAAATAAGGTTATAGTGTCCATCTCGTCCTTTGTCATATACAGGAGCTCGTGAACGGATGATTTTGACAATATTTTCTTTATCAAAAATTTCACCGGCTTGAGCATATGCCCATACTGATTCGGCCAAGTTAAGAATATATCTGCCATCGCCATCTGCAGTATCTTTCATAAATTGACGAGCTTCAGTATCTACCGGAAGTTTTTTTCCTAATTCTGTTTCTGCACGTTGTAATAATTCTTCAAAATTATCGGGAGATAAACGATTTAGGACAAATACCTGACAACGGGAAAGTAAGGCGGCATTAAGTTCAAAAGAGGGGTTTTCGGTAGTAGCGCCAACTAAAATTACAGTTCCGTCTTCTACATAGGGTAAGAAGCCATCTTGTTGCGATTTATTAAAACGATGAATTTCATCTACAAATAATAGTGTCCCTTTGCCTTGAGTGGCTCTGCGTTCTTGGGCGTAGGTGAAAACTCTTTTGAGGTCTGCAACGCCGGAAAATACTGCGGAAATTTGTTCAAAATAAAGATTGGTGTGTTCGGCAATCAATCTGGCTATGGTTGTTTTACCACATCCCGGAGGTCCCCAAAGAATGAATGATGTGATTTTGCCGGAACGAATCATTCTTCCCAATGGAGCATTATCACCGACAATATGCTCTTGTCCTACAACTTCTTGCAAAGATTGCGGACGAAGTCTATCTGCCAGAGGCCGTTTTACTTGTGTAGAGAATAAAGTATCATGTTCCATTGTATTACCGACTCGCTATATCAGAATTTTAACATATCAGAAATACATTATTTTTTACAAGATAAAAAATGATTAAATACGTCCAGCATTGATATGTTTCATGATTGTAGAACCTAATTGTCGGCGTTTTTCGGCAAATTGACCGAATAATTTATCTACTCCAATAAATTCTTGGGCTTTGCGTAATTTATCATAAGCTCTAGCTGTAGGGTTGTGTTGCTTGTATACTTCATAAATAGACATGGCTTCGGGAATTTGTTGAGAGAATTTGTGGAAAGTATCATAAATTTGGCGGTGAGATTTTGCTGCAGCTAAAGCAGATGACATATGTAAAGTATCTATTTTTGCTCTGTTTTGGAAGAGCAAATCGGTTGCTTCCCAGAAATCCGGAATCCAAGAATAGCCATTTTCTTGGATATGTTGGTTTATTTGAGTGGGAGTGGTGTTATAATAATTTTTATATTCTTCTCTGCTCATGGAATTGTTTTTAGTAAGGAGATGAGAAAATTTTGCGATTTTATCCAAACTAAAACGTCCGTTTTCTTTGCCAAATTCAGCGCGGCCGCGACGTCCCATTCTGTCAAACATTTGTATGACTTGTTTGATAGCACTATAGGCTTGATAAGCAGAAGCAGGAGAACCTTTGGCACTTCCATTGAACATTCTGTGTGCGGCATATTCTATCAGAGATGCTGCGGCGGTTTGATATTCTCGTTCAGTTTTAGTTCGTAATAATGTCATTATTGTACCAAATACTTCTGCTGAACTTTCATTAAGGTATAAAAGATATTTTTCTTCTTGTAAGTATGCTTGTTGTGCTTCTGTTTTTTTATTAGGAGAGGCATTTGCTGCTCTTTTTCTTAGTAATTTTATCGTTTCGTTATTTTGTTGATTTAATTTAAGTTTATCAAATAGGGTATGTCCCATTTCGTGATAAAAACTCATTAAGGTATGTAATGGAGAGAAGCCGGAGGTATATAAAAGTAAATAATTGTTATTGCCGTGCAGACATAGTCCTGTAGTATCTTTTCCCATATCTCTAATCATCGGAGTATAGGTAGTACCGTATAGTATGCCGGAAAGAGCGGAAATATTTTTTAACCCTACATCTTTAATAAATTGTTTGGATTTATTACCGAGTTTTTGGTTAATGAGTTGTAATAAAGTTCCATTATGAACTCGGCGGTTTAATCCACTACGTTTGACATCTACGTTATCATCATAGAATGCGGTTATACAATTTTTTCCAGACATTGAGTGGAGATGTTCCAGTTCTTTTCTATCAGGAGCGATAAAATTTTCAAATTCAGGGATATAATCAAACTTGGTGCAATAAGGTTTACAACCATTTTGTGCATATTTATATATGTTTTGTAAAATTTCTTCTCGAGAATCATCAAATAGCATTGGTATAACCTCCATAATGAATATTATACCACAGATTCTAAAGTTAAGTCAATAAAAGCAATTTAATACATGACTTTATTTAAGTATAAACCGCAGGCTGGAGCGGTAACTCCTGCTGCTTTACGATCTTTTTTTTCTAAAATAGTAATAATATCTTGGGGTTTGAGATAGCCGTTGCCAAGCATTTTGAGTGTCCCTACCATATTGCGTACTTGATGATGTAAGAAAGAACGGGCTTCTACAGTAAAAATAATTTCGTCATTTTGGCGTTCTATATCTAATTTATCCAGAGTTTTTAACGGAGATTTAGCTTGACAGGCTGAAGCACGAAAAGAGCTGAAATCATGGTGCCCCAGCAAATGTTTTGCACCTTGACGCATAGCTTCGATATTCAAAGAATAAGGAACCCACCAGACGCGATTTTGTAAGATTATAGACGGTGAGGGGCGGTTTAAGATTCTATATATATATCCACGTCCGACTGCAGAAAAACGGGCGTGAAAATCAGGTGTTGTTTCTTCGGCCGAAATGACAACAACCGGAGCATTTTCTGTACGTAAGTGAGCATTGAATGCTTCTTTCAACCGATACAAATCCCAAGTTTTATAGGTATCAAAATGTGCAACTTGACCTAAGGCATGTACTCCCGCATCAGTTCTGCCGGCCGCGCAAATTTCACTGTGGTGTCCTGTAAAAGCCAAAAGAGCATTTTCTAAATGCTCTTGAACGGAGGGACCATCAAGTTGGCGTTGCCAGCCTAATAAATTGGTCCCATCATATTCTACAGTTATTTTAGATCGAGGCATTATTCTGCCGCAATAGCAAGATTTGTTTCAATCGTATTATCTTGAGTGAAGAAACCAAGCTTTTGTTGTACTTGCCAGATGACACGTAAAGCATTAAGAGCATCTTCGCCACTAATTCTTGGTGTTGCTTGACCGTTTACACAATTAATAAAATGGGTAAGTTCGGCTTGTAAAGGTTGGTTGGTAGGAATAAATAATTGTTCTACGCTACCTTTTAGACCATAATGCATCCATTCAGGTATTTCTTCTTGGTT
>JAFTNB010000149.1 GCA_017452115.1 Alphaproteobacteria bacterium | reverse complement strand
CTCGATTGGCTAACAAAGAAGTTTTATAAACTTCACGTACTTGAATCTTCAACAATTTACGAAAAAGAATATTTACCCCATCCAAAGCCAACACTGTCACTAACAACAAAATAAGTAATTCCGGAACAGATAAAGTAGCCTGATAATCTCTCCAGTCTAATGTCGCTACGCTGTTTTTATCCAACATCCACACAATGACCGTTAATATCAAACCAAGAAAAATGAAAGTTGAAATTTTTTTAGTCATTGTTTACCTCCTTATTAATAGAATTAACTTTCATTACGGCTAACGAATTATTAGCAATTTGTTTAATTGCTGCATTAAAATCAAGTTTATCTTGAACTAATTTCATCCAATTTTTTAAAGATTGATATTTTTCAACCCAATCTTTATTTTCTACATTATTTAATAAAACCAAAGCACCAGAAAAATCTTCTTCATCAACCAATTTCTTTATTTCATTCAAAGATTTATTACCCTCATATTCAAGAACATTTTGATTAGTCCGCCGAACTTGAATAAATTCATTAAGCTTACTGTTGATTCTGTCTTTCCAATTTTTTTCAAATTCTTTTTTCTGCTGCACAGATACTTCTTTATAAATACTATTAAAACTATTTACTAAATACACATCAGATTTAACACCTTCTGCTGCTATTTTTTCAATTAATGCAATTGGTTCTTTAATTTTGATATTATTTTGCGCTAACTGCCTCAAAATTTCTGCTTCATATGCAAATATAGTACCCCTTTCTGCTGTATCCTTAACCATTAAAACCGCAGTCAGAATCAAAGCACTATCATCCGTTACACGAGCCAATGTATCAACTTTATCTTCCAGTTTATCCAAACGGGTTACAATTCCCAGAACCGTAGCTGCATCTGCTTTTGATTCTAAAATACCTAAATTTGTTTTTTCCATACTTACAAAACGAGTTTTTAGTTCTTCAATATCACTTACAGAAACATTTTCTCGCTTATTACTTAAAATCATCAATTTATTTTGTAAATCAGCAATTTCTCTTTTCAATACAGATATTTCCGCCAATTTATTATCAGCAATATTATCATCAGCAACAGGATTCGTTATTTTAGCAAACCAATTTTGTATATTTGCAACAATTTGTGGATTCTTTCCAATTATACTGATAACAACAATCACTACAGCCAGCCATGCAATGCTTTTAAACAGTTTAAGATTTCCATGTTTTTTTACATCGCCTTGCTCCGCAGATAAAATTTCGGTTTTAATCGTGGAATTTTTTGCCATAACCAACCTTTCTATAAAAATTGCCTTTGATTTTGATTCTTTTATAGTGTATACAACTATACATAAACATCAATGAAAAAAGAGTAAACAAAATGATAGTTTTAGGAATTGAAAGTAGTTGCGATGAAACTGCAGCAGCCATAGTTAATGATAAAAAAGAAATTTTAGGACAATGTTTACTAACACAACTCAACGAACACAAACCTTTTGGAGGTGTTGTACCGGAAATCGCTGCTCGTTCACATTTAGAACATATTGATGAAATTATAGAACAAACATTCAAAGATGCCAAAATACAACCTCAAGAAATAGATGCTATTGCTGCAGCTTCCGGTCCCGGATTAATTGGCGGAGTTGTTGTTGGTGTTATGGCAGCAAAAGCTTTAAGCCTTGCTCTTAATAAACCTTTTATCGCCGTAAATCATCTTGAAGGTCACGCCTTGGCTGCTCGTCTTACCGGCAATGTTCAATACCCTTATTTATTACTCTTAACATCTGGCGGACATTGCCAAATTTTAATTGTTAAAGATGTAGGAGAATATGAAAGATTAGGTACAACTATTGACGATGCGGCCGGAGAAGCTTTTGACAAAGTTTCAAAAATGCTTGGATTGGGCTACCCTGGAGGACCTATAATTGAAAAAATGGCTGCTGTCGGTAACAGCCGTCGTTTTGTTCTTCCCAAACCATTATTTAACTCTGGAGATTGCAATTTATCTTTCTCCGGACTAAAAACTGCTGTCAGAAAAATTATTGAATCTTATGCTCCTGATGGAATTATCGAACATGCAATAATTCCGGAACAAGATATATCTGACATCTGTGCCGGATTTCAATTAACCGTAACCGATTGTCTATGTCAAAAACTTGATAAAGCTATTACTATATTCAAACAACATTATCCACAAGGTAAAGACTTGGTTGTTTCCGGCGGTGTCGCTTCTAATACATTTCTCCGCAATCGCTTGGCAGCTTTAGCTCAAGCCCGTGGATTAGACTTTTCAGCTCCCCCGATTAAATACTGTACGGATAATGGAGTTATGATTGCATGGGCAGGATTGGAACGTTTTCAAAAAGGTTATACCAATACTCTTGATTTTAAACCCCGTCCCCGCTGGCCTTTAGATGAAAATGCTCCTAAAGCAGCCGGTGCTGGAGGAGTCAAAGCATGAGAAAACATTCAGAAATATTAAATATTCTCAAAATATTTCAAGATAAGGATCCCAACCCGCGTTGTGAACTTGACTATACTAATGCTTATACTCTGCTAATAGCAGTTCTTCTTTCAGCTCAAAGCACAGATAAAGGAGTTAACAAAGCAACTAAAGAATTATTCAAAGTTGCTGATACCCCACAAAAAATGATAAATTTAGGTATAGATAACCTGAAACAATACATCAAAACTATCGGCTTATATAACAATAAAGCAAAAAATATTATCACCCTATCAGAAGATTTAATCAAATACCATAATGGTAAAGTACCTGAAAATAGAGAAAATTTAGAAAAACTTGCCGGCGTTGGCAGAAAAACAGCTAATGTAATACTTAATTTCTGGTTAAATCAACCCACCATTGCTGTAGATACACAATTCATGCGTATTTCTCATCGTTTGGATTTATCT
>JAFTNB010000148.1 GCA_017452115.1 Alphaproteobacteria bacterium | reverse complement strand
TGCCAAGGCTGATTCTTCTCTTTTCCGGATCAACTTCGAGAACTTTAACTTCAACTTCTTGAGATGTAGATACGATTTTTCCGGGGTGAACATTTTTACGTGTCCAACTCATTTCAGAAACATGTACCAAACCTTCAACAGCAGATGATAAAGTATTTTCAGAGTGTTGTATAATAACTAAACTAATACGCTCTGTTTCTACATCTACATCAATGATTTAAGCTTGAATATCTTGACCTTTTGTATAATCTTTTACAGCTTCTTCACCTGCTTTATCCCAAGATATATCAGATAAGTGAATCATACCGTCGATTTCATCAGATAAGCCTACAAACAAACCAAATTCGGTAATGTTTTTAATTTTACCTTCAATGATAGAACCAACAGCATGTTCTTCAACATATGCAGCCCAAGGATTTGGAGTACATTGTTTAATGCCAAGGCTGATTCTTCTCTTTTCCGGATCAACTTCGAGAACTTTAACTTCAACTTCTTGAGATGTAGATACGATTTTTCCGGGGTGAACATTTTTACTTGTCCAACTCATTTCAGAAACATGTACCAAACCTTCAATACCGTCTTCAAGTTCTACAAATGCGCCATAATCTGTAATATTGGTTACATTACCATTGTAAATTTGACCAACTTCAAATTTATCGGCAACTGCTTGCCATGGATCATTTTCAAGTTGTTTCATACCCAAACTAATGCGTTGGTTATCTTCATTGAATTTGATAACCTGTACTTTAATAGTTTGACCAACAGAAAGAACTTCTGCAGGGTGATTAATTCTTTTCCAAGAAATATCTGTAACGTGCAATAAACCGTCAACGCCGCCTAAATCAATAAATGCACCGTAATCTGTAATGTTTTTAACAACACCGTCAAGAATTGAACCTTCTTTCAAAGTATCAATCAATTCGGCACGAGCTTCAGCACGTGTTTCTTCAAGAACAACACGGCGAGATACAACTATATTACCGCGAATCTTATCCATTTTCAAAATTTGGAATGGCTGAGAAATACCCATCAAAGGTGTAATATCACGGATTGGACGAATATCAATTTGTGAACCTGGTAAGAAAGCAATTGCCCCATTGAGGTCTACGGTGAAACCACCTTTAACGCGTCCAAAAATAACACCATTAACACGTTCGCCAGCATTCATAGATTTTTCTAAATCAATCCAAACTTCCTCACGGCGAGCTTTTTCACGAGAAAGAACAATATTTCCGTCACGATCTTCATAACGATCAACAAAAACTTCAATTCTATCACCGATTTTAAGTTCGCTGTTTTGACCAAATTCACGCAAAGGGATACGACCTTCTGATTTTAGACCAACATCTACGGTTGCAAAATCAGAAGTAAGTTTAATGATTGTACCTTTAACTACTGAACCGGTAATACCATTATCACCAAATTGTTCATTTAACAAATCAGCAAAGTTTTCAGTAATTTCAGGAATTTTAATTTCAGTATTAGCCATAAAATTTATAAATTTCAATAAAATGCCAATCTCTAGAATAACAGATGGACTTGTGCGAAGTTAAAATAACTTTCATCAATATCGCACCATATTGATGAAAGATGGAGTATTTATACACTCAAATATTTATTTTTCAAGAGTTTTTTTGATAGGAATCGATAATTTCACAGGCTTTTTTTAAAACTTCGGCAATACCAAGATTAGAAGTATCTAAAATAATCGCATCTTCTGCAGGTTTTAAGGGAGCCGAGCTTCGATTACTATCGCGTTCATCTCTAATCTTTACGTCTTGTAAAACCTGTTCATAAGAAATATCAACACCTTTGGCAATAAATTCCTTATACCGACGCTCCGCACGCACTTCCGGAGAGGCAGTAATATAAAATTTAATATCAGCATGAGGGCAAACAACTGTTCCGGTATCTCGCCCATCATAGATAGCTCCTTTCGCTGGTGTTCCATCTGCATAAACGGGACGAAGAGCAAAATCTTGTTGCATTTTTAATAATTTTGCTCGCACAGATGTCATAGCGGCAACAATTGAGGCATATTCACCACCTATAGAATCGCGCAAACGCTTATCTTTAGCCAACTCCATCATACGAGGAAAAGTCATAGTTTGAGCTATCTGTAAAGCTTGTTGCTCATCATTCACATCTACACCGGATAAACGAATTTCTAAACCGACAGCTCGGTATATCATTCCTGTATCAAAATAAGCTAAATGATATTTTTCTGATAATGTAGAAGCCAGTGTTCCTTTACCAGCTGCAGCCGGACCATCGATTGTAATAATCATATTATACTCTTTCTAAAATATAAAAAACTAACTTGCCTTTTGAGGTTACTTAATATAAACTAAAAAGATAAGAGGAAATTTGTTTTTATGCAGAATTTAATTTGTGAGCTTATAAAAAATGAGAATAAATGTTAAGTTAGTTATTGCCATTTGTGTTATTAGTGAAATTGTGTTCTGTTCGACACTTCAAGCTGCGATGGTACAGAGTATAAAACAAGCAACATCATATGATATGTTTTTGCCTAAAAACAGAAAAATGATTTCTAATACCGGTGATAAAAAAATAGATCCGTCTATAAATTACAATCCAGCTATTGCTCGTAAGCTTTTTAATATGTCCGACGGACAAAAAAGAACTATCACAATTGAAGAAGGTGTATCACGAACACATGCGGCATTAGGCAGCAAAGTGAGAATAGTACTTGATAATATTGAAAATGCACAATGGTATATGGACTGTAGCAAAGAGTTGGTTTTAATTAATACCAAAAATGAAAATAATCAAATAATTATGCTATTTGACACTCTTGCTAAAGGGCGTGCCAGTATATATTTGGATTGTGTAGATAATTCCGATAATACATTTAAAGTTATTGATTCAAGATATATTAATATTGTTGTAGATTAAAATCGTGAGCACAAAAATTAAAACTCGTTTATATGTAAATCAAAATCTAGAAATTTCAGAACTAGTTATTCCGGCAGATGAGCAGTTGCATTATCTGAACAATGTGTTACGAGTAAGCAATGGTGATAAAATTGCGCTTTTTGATGGGAAAAATGGTGAATTTGAATTTGAAATTTGTAAAACAGGTAAAAAAAATATCACTTTAAAAAAAATCCAAAAGCTATGTAATTTTTATCTTCCTCCCGACTTATGGTTGTTATTTGCTCCAGTAAAAAAAGATAAAACCGATTTTATAATTCAAAAGGCCGGTGAATTAGGAGTCAGAAAAGTCATTCCAGTCATTACGGAAAGAACAATTTGTGAAAGAATTAAAATTGAACGTTATCAAGCCCAAATAATTGAAGCTTGTGAACAATGTCATCGTGTAGATATACCAGAAATTGAATGTCCAATTCATTTAATTGAATTGA
>JAFTNB010000012.1 GCA_017452115.1 Alphaproteobacteria bacterium | reverse complement strand
TAATATCATTCAGTATTGCAATTATGAGTGTATTGAGTACATGATTGGTAAGTTTGGGCTACAAGACCATAATCATGAAAAGTATTTTGCTGAAATAAAACTTCGTGAAACAAGAGAAAAAGCCATACAACTCTATCATGATAAGTATGGGTTTAAATCTAAAGAAGGTAAAAAACTTTGGAAAGAGTTTCAAAAAGAACATGCTCCCCAATTATCAATTTGGCAAAAAATCAAAAAGATGTTTTCTTAAAGAAAAAGGTTGCTCTTAACCGGGCAACCTTTTGTTATTATTTATTCTGTTCCGCCAGATACTTTTTCTTTTCTTTTAAGAACAATATTACACCATATGGAATCGATAAAGCATAGAGAAAAGTTACAAATCCCAAAGTAAACCATGGCTGAGAAATCAGCGAACTGACAAATAAGGCAACTGCCATCATCAGCAAGATTAGCCCAAACTTGGTTACTCTAATATGCTTTGTAGAAAATGTGGGAATCCGACTAACCATCAAAAAAGATACAACACAAAGCAACGTTCCACAAAAAGCATGAGAACGAACAATGGTTAGTTCCGGTTTGTCAAAAGAAATCAACAAAGGCATGAGTGCTAAAGCAGCAGCAGCCGGAGCCGGTACACCAACAAAAAAATGTGTCCAATATGGGGGCTGTGGTTCATCATCGAGCATCGTATTAAAACGAGCCAAACGCATGGACATACCAATAGCCATAAGCAAGCAGAAAAACCAGCCGTATTTTGGCAAATCGAACAATGACCATTGATATAACAGCACCGCCGGAGCAACCCCAAAGCTTACAAAATCAGATAAAGAATCAAGTTCCGCTCCGAATCGGGTAGAACCTTTTAAAAACCGAGCAACTCGTCCATCAAACCAATCGAACATTGCGGCAAAAAAGATACAAATTACCGCTTTAGTCCAATCTTCTTGAATAGCATAACGAATAGAAGTTACACCGGAGCAAAGTGCCAACATAGTAACAATATTAGGCGCTATTTTGCGAAAAGGCAGAGCTTTTAGCTTTTGTTTCGATATCTGAATTTTGTTATTAAGGTTTTCCACTATCTGATTACTCCTTCAACTTGTTTATTGCCGTTTTCAAGATTGGCGATTACCGTTTCTCCGGCAGTCATAATCTGCCCCAAACAAACTTGAGGTTCAACACCTTCAGGCAAATATACGTCTAAACGAGAGCCAAAACGAATCAGTCCAAAACGTTCACCTGCTTTATATTTTTGTCCTTCTTTAGCATGACAAAGAATCCGGCGGGCAACAAGTCCGGCAATTTGCACAAAAGCAATTTCTTTGCCGTTTTTGGTTTGCATAGACAAGAGCTGACGCTCATTATCCTTGCTGGCTTTATCTAAAGTAGCATTAAAAAATTTACCGGGGACATAAACAGATTTCAAAATTTTACCTTCAGCCGGAGCACGATTAACGTGGACATTGAAAACACTCATAAATACACTAACTCGAGTAAATTCCTTATCTCCCATACCTAATTCTTCCGGAGCTTTAACTTTGGCAATCATTTGAACTATACCATCAGCCGGAGATACAACAACATTATCGATATTAGGAGTTACACGTTCAGGATCACGAAAGAAATAATAACACCAAACAGTTAGTACTAAGCCCATCCACCCTAATGGGGCCCAGAGAATTGCAAGCAAGGCTGTCGCAGCGGCAAATATGCCAACAAAACGCCACCCTTCATTATTAATATTGGGTAAAATGTATCTGCGCCAAGATATATCTATTGTCTTCATTTGGTGTTTTCCTTTTTTAATTATGAACCTTATATTTGTACAACAAAACATATTTTATTCAAAGACACAAGTTTTATGTTGCATTTATAAAAATTTCTTTGTATAAGTTTCTTTGTTGACGCGCCTGTGGCGGAATCGGTAGACGCTGCAGACTTAAAATCTGTTGCCCGCAAGGGCGTGCCAGTTCAAGTCTGGCCAGGCGCACCAATATTATAAAAAAACGCTCTTAATTGAGCGTTTTTTTTGGTTTTAAAGTCTAATTATCCGATTAATGATATCTTAAATGTTTATTTTTAATATTTTATTTGGAGGTGCGGTTATGGATAATGATTATATTGCAACATTAAATAACGAAGAAAAAATTATTTTTATCAAATTGTTTTGTAAAATGATTAAAGCTGACGGGGTAATAGATACCGCAGAATTAGATTTTTTAAATATTATTACTCGGCGTTTTGGGGTTGAAAAAGCTATTGTCGTAGATATTGTTAAAACGGTAAGCAAGATTGACTATATCGTAGAAGCTCAGAAAATTACGAATCGCCAACATGCTTTGGAATTAATAAAAGAATTATGTGTATTGGCAAATATTGACCAAAGTATGGATGATACCGAGCTGAATATTATTGCAGATATTGCTGAAGCAATGAATATTGAAGAACAAAAAGTTATCGCAATTAATCGTTTTGTTTTAGACAGCCTGATTCTAAATAAAGTCGGACAACACATTTTGGAAAAGAGCAATGGATAAAATAAACTTAATCAAAACCCTACAAAAACAAGCTATGAGTTTTGATACAGATGTGCAAAATAAATTATCCTCAATCATTAGCGATGATTATGTTTTTACGGATGTATCAACTTATACTGCCATATTAAGCACTACTCACAAATCAGATATGGATTTGCCGCAAGAAGCTTTTAAAACAGATCATGTGCAAAGGGCAATCACCCCCACATCCAAAACCGAACAGCTGACGCAAAAACTATCTGATATCCGGCAAGACACCATATTATCTCAACCTACCACTAATAAATTATCCAATAAAATTGCGGCTTTACGTGGATGCTCTCTCCCCGGAAGTTA
>JAFTNB010000011.1 GCA_017452115.1 Alphaproteobacteria bacterium | reverse complement strand
GGTGTAATAAGAGGCATTATCAATACCGCGATAGCAAATAGTCGGTCCCAATTCATTACCTTCACCGGTATGATTATAAACCACATCAAGCAATACTTCCATGCCATTTTGATGCAAGGTTTTAACCAATTCTTTTATTTCATTTAAATTTCCTGTTGCTAAATATTTAGGCTCCGGAGCAAAAAAACTGAAGCTTTCATACCCCCAATAATTATCCTTCACATATCCTTTTTTGCGGCGACTGGCAAAAAACGCATGAATAGGTAAAAACTCTACAGAAGTAATACCGAGCCATTTGAGATAACCAATCACACTCTTATGATTAAAGCCGGCAAAAGTACCACGGTGGCTATCAGGCATTTGCGGATGAAGTTTGGTATATCCCTTAAGATGTGTTTCATAAATAACACTTTCTTCCATACTATAATTTGGAGATTTATCCCCTTGCCAATCAAAATCATCGGTAGTAACTACTGATTTCGGCACATAAGGAGCACTATCTAATGTGCTAAAAGATAAATCTTTTTGCGGGCTATCCCAATCATATCCGAACAACGCCTTATGCCATATCAATTTACCAGTAAGTTTTTTGGCATAAGGATCAATCAATAATTTATTAGGATTAAAACGATGTCCTTCTTCCGGTTTATATGGTCCATAAACACGATAGCCATATACCTGTCCGACTTTTAGGTCAGGAATATAAATATGCCAAATATTATTATCATTTTCGGTGATAGCATAACGAGCAATTTCTTCAACACCGGCTTCATCAAAAAGGCAAACTTCGACCTTTTGCGCATGGGCAGAAAAAAGAGCAAAATTAACACCGTCACCGTCCCAGCTTGCTCCTAAAGGATAGGCTTTTCCGACCGAAGGTTTAATTTTGCTCATATTTATCTCCTTAATATATTTAGCGTATCGGTTTAATCACAATGGTGGACAATGGCGGCAGAGTTAAACGAATAGAATTGGGTTTATCATTATGAGCCACATTTTCAGCCTGCATAAATCCTTCATTCTTTACGCCACTTCCCCAGTAGTTTACATCATCACTATTAAAGATTTCTTGATAACGGCAATTTTCATAAACTCCAATACGGTAATCATTACGAACGACAGGGGTAAAGTTACAAATTACAATCAAATAATCCCCCGGTGTTTCTCCCTTACGCATATAAGAAATAACACTATCATTAGCATTGCCATGATCAATCCATTCAAAACCGCGATAATCAAAATCAATCTGGTGTAAAGGAGCATTGCCTTTATACATTAAGTTCAAATCTCGCAGGCAATTTTGCATGCCTTTATACATCGGATGATCAAGCAAGAACCAACGTAATCCTTCTTCAGAATTCCATTCTCTGTCATGTCCAAACTCACAGCCCATGAATAAAAGTTTCTTTCCGGGGTGCGTATACATAAAGCCGTAATATGCTCTCATATTGGCAAATTTCTGCCATTCATCACCAGGCATTTTGGCAAGCATAGACCCCTTACCATGCACAACT
>JAFTNB010000147.1 GCA_017452115.1 Alphaproteobacteria bacterium | reverse complement strand
GCCATTGGCAGGAGCTGAATTTGTTTTAATCGTAGAATTGCATGGTAAAACTGTTGAACGTACATATGCAGTTCCGGTAGAAAATGTTGAAGATGTAGTGTTTAAAGGTCGACAAACACGCCCTGATGAATTAGTCAAAGCCAAAACGAAAGAAGAATTATTGGCTGATTTTGGTGCTATTCGTTGTTGGACTAACGGGAGCGAAAAATAATGGCTGAAAACAATAAAAATATTATCGGATTAGTGCTTGTAACTCATGGTAATTTGGCTCTTGAATTTATTTCGGCAATGCAGCATGTTGTTGGAAAACAAGATAATATTGCTCCGGTTTGCATCGGTCCGGAAGATGATATGGAAATACGTCGTCAAGAAATTTTAGATAAGGTAAGTGAAGTAGATGCCGGTGCCGGAGTGGTCGTTCTCACTGATATGTTCGGGGGTACACCGTCTAATTTAGCAATATCAATTATGGACAGAGCAAATGTAGAAATTATTGCCGGTGTTAATTTACCAATGTTAATTAAAATTGCGGCTTTGCGCAAAGAAAAAAGTCTTAAAGAAACAGTTGAAGGGGCTCAAGAAGCCGGTAAAAAATATATTAATGTTGCTTCTCAATTATTAGGAATGTAGTCAAAATGAGCAATAATAATCAATGTTGTGCAACTTTAGAAATTCAAAACCGAAAAGGATTGCATGCTCGAGCTGCTGCGGCTTTTGTAAAAACAGCAGAACAATTTGATGCCGATATTACAGTTGAAAGAATCGGACAATCAGTCAGCGGATGCTCAATTATGGGCTTGATGATGTTAGCTGCCGCCAAAGGAACAACTATTGAAGTTAAAATTTGCGGCAACCAAGCTCAAGAAGCTCTTAAAGCAATCAGCGAGCTGGTTAATAATAAATTTGGTGAAGAATAATTAATTATGCCCTCACAAAAAGCATCAAGAAACAAAACTATTGAATTATCTTCCAATGAAGAAAAATCATATCTTAAACGCTGTATTAAACTTAACAGAAAGTTTGAACTTGCCGATGTATTAGATAAAACAATTCTGCAAGATTCTCTAAAAGCGATTGATTTCCTTCCTGAAAAATGCGTGGATTTAATGATTGTTGATCCACCATATAATTTAACCAAAAATTTTGGTTCCAGTGTTTTTAAAGAAACAGATATAACATCATACAAAAAATGGTTAAATAAATGGCTGAAAAAAACAGTTAGAGTACTCAAAGATAATGCTTCACTATATATCTGTGCGGATTGGAAAACATCTATTGCCATTCCGGAAATTGCGAGCAAATACTTCATTTTGCAAAATCGAATCTCTTGGGAGAGAGAAAAAGGAAGAGGAGCACAAAATAACTGGAAGAATTGCCTTGAAGATATTTGGTTTTTTACAATAAGCAAAGAATATACATTTAATATTGATGCAGTTAAAATACAGCGTGAAGTTATTGCGCCATATCGTGATAATAATGGAGTTCCTAAAGACTGGTTTGAAGAAGGAAATAAACGTTATCGTTTAACTCATCCTTCTAATATATGGACAGATATTTCAATACCTTTCTGGTCTATGCCGGAAAATACACCTCACCCTACTCAAAAACCGGAAAAATTGATTGCTAAACTTATTTTAGCTTCAAGTAACAAAAATGATGTGGTTTTTGATCCTTTTCTCGGTTCTGGAACTACCTCGGTAACAGCAAAAAAATTAGGACGCCATTATATTGGAATCGAAAGAGAAAAACAATATGCGGCAATTGCAGAAAAACGTTTGGAAATGGCTGAAAAGAATCAGAATATTCAAGGTTTCGAAGATGGTATTTTTAAGGCAAGAAACACCTAATCTTTTTTATTATAACACTTATGTTGAGGATTTATACACCTTGTTTTGAACTCTTTAATGATTAAATTTGTCAGGCAGTTAAATGAAAAACTGTATAATGATTTAATTTTTACAGGAGTTTTAAAATGAAACACAATAATAATGAATATAAAAATGAAAATAAAAGCGCTGCTTCTGCAAGTGAAAATCAAACTTCTAAAAATTCCACTACTTCAGAAAAAGCCTCAACAAAAGGCTGTGGTTGCGGATGTGGTAGTAAGTAATTATATAAAATAAAGAAATATCCCCTTTGGCTTTTTTTACCAAAGGGGGTTTTTTTGTTTTACTATTTGGATTATTTAGTTATAGTACTAGTTATTAGTAAAAATAAAGGATTGTTAAATGAAAAGGATATTTTCTACTGTTTTAATTATGTTTTTTTGCTTGAATTCTAGCCCTACACAAGCTCAAAAAGCTCAAGATTTATATGCTATTGAAAATTATCTTAACAGTATAAAAAATATGGAAGCAGACTTTGTACAAACATCAAGTAACGGCGGTACGGCGGAAGGAAAGATTTATATTGCAAAACCCAATAAAATTCGTATGGAATATGCAGATCCAACTTCTGTTTTGATTGTTGGTGACGGGAATTATATTGTATTTCATGATAAAGAATTAGATCAGATTACACATATTGACTATGATGATATTCCGGCTTCACTTATTTTGGCTAATAACATAAAAATTGATGGTAAAAATATCAAAGCAACAGATTTTTATCAAGATGCCGGTATGACATCTATTACCCTTGATTATAAAGAAAAAGGAGATATAGGACCGATTACTTTGACTTTCTCCAATAATCCTTTAGAACTTAAACAATGGAAAATTATTGATCCACAAAATATTGAAGTAAAAGTATCTTTGTATAATATCACGCAGGATACAGAGATGAAAGACAGCTTATTTAAATTCAAAGACAAAAAAGCTAACCCTCTGAACTATAAAAAGAAAAGATAATGACTATTGGTAAAATCGCAACATGGAACGTAAATTCTATTAGAATCAGATTGGAATTATTAAAAAAACTAATCGAATTAGAAAATCCTGATGTTATTTGCTTACAAGAAGTAAAAGCAAAAGAAGAAGATTTTCCTTTTGAAGAGATTAGAAAATTAGGCTATCCGGAAATTGCTTTATACGGTATGGCAGGATATAACGGGGTGGCTATTTTAGCCAAGCGTTCACTCAAAAATCCACAAAAACAAAATTGGGTGGGAAAAACGGATGCTCGCCATATTAAAGCCGAAATATTTGATGATATTGAAATAAACAATATTTATATTCCGGCCGGCGGAGATATTCCGGATCCGATAATTAACTTGTCTTTTGCTCATAAATTGACTTTTATGGATGATATATCCGAATGGTATGAACAACATAAATCAGAGTTATGTAATAAAAAAATGATACTTTGTGGTGATTTTAATGTAGCTCCGCGCGAACATGATGTATGGAATCATAAGCAAATGTCAAAAATTGTATCTCATACACCTGTTGAGATAGAAAGATTAACAAGATTGCTTAATTCTCTTGATTTTGTAGATGTTTTGCGTGAGCTATATCCGGAACCGGAAAAAATATATTCTTGGTGGAGTTATCGCAATCCTAACTGGACAATAAACAACAAAGGGCGAAGGTTGGATCATATATGGGTATCGCCTAATTTAAGAGATAGAATTGTGTCTGCCAAAATTATCAAGGAAGCACGCAGTTGGGAACGCCCTTCTGACCATGTACCGGTTATATTAGAATTAAAACTTTAATTGATATCCACCATCAGAGGTTAAAATCAGTTGAGCTGAAATATCTTCATGTTCAACTTTTTGACGTAAGCGGTATATGTGTGTTTCAATAGTATGAGTTGTAACATCAGGACTATATCCCCAAACTTCTTGCAATAATTCATTTTTACTGACTATTTTGTTACCGGCTTTGTATAAATACTTGATTATTGATACTTCTTTTTCGGTTAATTTGGTGATTTCATTATTCCGTTCGTTTAAAATTTCTTTTACCAGAGGGCGAAGCTCATATTGATTGAAACGCAAATAGCCTTCTTCACTATTTTCAATCATATGAATACCTGATTT
>JAFTNB010000146.1 GCA_017452115.1 Alphaproteobacteria bacterium | reverse complement strand
CAAACGGTACGGATGTTAACCAACCTTACAATGCGAGCGGTTGGACACCTTTTATGTGGGCGTGCAAAGAATTTTATGAAACTAATATGATTAAGCTCTTTTTAGAGGCCGGTGGTGATGTTTCTTCTCGGAACAAAGACGGAGAGACACCGTTTATGATTGCCGCTAAACGCAGAAGCTCGCCGTCTACTTTGAAGCTTTTACTGGATGCCGGTTCAGATATCAACGCACAAGATAACGAAGGATTTACGCCTTTTATGAACATAGTCAGACATCCGCAAGCGTTGATGAGACTGTCTATTCTGGATTTTATGATTGATAACGGTGCAAATCCGAATATTTCCAACAAATCCGGTAAAAATGTTTGGGATTATGCCGCCGAACAGGACGGGATGACCGCCTACTTATGCGTTCGTTTGTTGAAGGAAAGTTGCCATGACTAATACCGCTACCATTGCAAAGCTTAATGACACTTTTCGGGCTAATCCGATACTAGGAACAACAATTTTAACCACAGGTATCCGTAATAACAGCTCAGAAGACATTGCCCATATTATGAACAAAGTGCGCAATTTCAAGGATTTTGATGAAGATAACAATCCTTATGGCGAAAATGATTTCGGGGCGTTTGATTTCAAAGGGCAGAAAATCTTTTGGAAGATTAATTATTATGACCGCAATTTTGAATTTGCCTCACCGGATGCCGCAAACCCAAGCATAACCAACCGCGTTTTAACAGTTATGTATGCTGACGAATACTAGAGAGGTGCGTATGGAATATGATATTGTTTGCAGCGAAAGCATAGATATGCTGATTGAGTATGTCAATTTTTACCTCAAAGACGGTTGGAAATGCCAAGGCGGTATCGGCGTATTGACACAAGGGTTGAGTTACAAAGTTTTTTATCAAGCAATGATTAGGGGGTAAATATGGTTAACAGTGTTTTTGTAGATGACAAGAAAATGAGAGACATTCTGACTTATATAAGCGGAATGAAGCACGCGAAGAAAATCCGGATGATGTTTTTATGTTCGCACAACGGCATGCGATCTATTAACTTCTGTTATTTGCAGGTTAAAGATGTATATACGCCTGATTGGAAAGTGAAAGATGTTATTTGTCTGGACTATGACAAGAACAAGGGCAAGAACAAATGCTCGTATTACCTCAACGGGCAAATAAGGAAAGAATTTGGCGAATATTTGAAGTATTTGCAGAGTAAGAATGCGAATTTGAACAGTGAAAGCTATTTGTTTACGAGCCAGAAGCAAAACAAGCCTTATAATCGTGTCAGCATCAGTCGCTTATTCAGCTCCATCTACCGAAAATTCAACATCCAAGGCGCAAGCCACTTAGGCCGGCATTTGTTTGTATCAAAACTAGTAAACTCTGGCGTTAATATCTGCATTGTGCAGAAACTGGCTAATCACAAGAACATCAGCACCACACAGCATTATTTTAACTACGATCCGCAGATGCTCGCGAACGCTGTGGAGAATGTGAGGGTGTAGAGGGAATTAAGAAAATGAAAAAAATTGGTGGAGGCCAATCATTTTTAGTTGAATAGTGATTTATCTCTAGTATTATTGTTGTATACAATAATAAAAAAGAGGACAAAGATGGTTACATACCCTAGAGGATCGGAATGGAGAAGATGGGATTTACATGTACATACTCCCGAAACTTTATTAAATAATCAATACCAAGATAATAATTGGGATGAATTCATAAAAAATATAAATGAATCTTCTGTACATGTCATCGGAATTACAGATTATATGTTATTAGATAATTATAAGAAATTATACAGTAGACGAAGTGAAATAGATTCCCAAAAATATATCTTACCTAACTTGGAATTTAGAATAACCCCTGAAACAAAAGATGGAAAAGGGATAAATTTACATCTATTGATAAATCCAGATACCGAGGAACATATCGAAAAAATTGAAGAAGCATTATCTCATTTATATGAGGATTTTAGAGGTCAAAAATATTACTGCACAAATAGCCATCTGACAAAGTTAGGAAATGGGGATTTAGGAGAAGGTGTAAATTTATTTAAGATCTCAATAACTACATTCAAAAATTGGTATAAAGAGGAAAAGTGGCTAAAGGATAATAGTATTGTTGCAGTGGCAAATTCTAATTATGATGGCGTGTCAGGATTAAAAGATAGCGGTTTCTTAGAACAGAGAAAAGATTTTTATTACTTTGCGGATGCAATATTTTCATCAAACCCTAAGGATGTCTCTTTTTTTATGGGAAAAGGGGTTGATCCGAAAGAAACAGTAATAAAAGAATACCGCAGTCTAAAACCTTGTATTCATGGAAGTGATGCACACTGCTTTGAAAAGATGTTTAAACCAGATAATAATCGATACTGTTGGATTAAAGCTGATCCTAGTTTTGTTGGTTTAAGACAAGCAATATTAGAGCCTGAAAGAGTTTTTATAGGAGATATTCCTCCTGCACTAGATAGAATTCATAAGAATAAAACCAAAATCTTAGATTCATTACATATCACCCAAGAAAATGGATATAATGAAGCTAATGGAGTTTGGTTTAAAGATGTAAATATAAAATTTAATCCTGAGATGACAGCTATTATTGGAAATAAAGGAAGTGGTAAAACTGCAATCGCAGAAATCACTGCTTTATTATGTAATAGTAAAAATGAATCAGATTTTGTCTTCTTGGAAGGTAAAAAATTTAGATCAAAAAATTTAGCTAGCCATTTTAAGGCAAATTTGAATTGGTTAGCTAATTCGGTGAAAAATTCAAAAAATTTAAATGATCATGCTGATCCCAATGCAGAAGAAAAAGTACATTTTGTTCCACAAAGGAGTTTTGAAAAGTATTGTAATGATAGTGATGAAGAATTTGTATCAGAAATTAATAATGTTGTCTTTTCTCGAATGAAACCAGAAGATAAATTAGGTCTTGCAAATTTTCAAGAGTTAGAAAAATATAAGAAAAAACCCATAGAAGAACAGAAAAAAGAATTATTTTTGAAAATAAAAGACGTAAATCAAGAAATAAAGCTGTTAGAACAAAAAAGAGATATAAATTATAAAGATGAAAAACAGAAATCTTTGAATAATTTATTAAAAGAAATTGATGAGCATAATAAAATAAAACCAGATGTAGTAGAAGCTCCTCAAGAAGTTTCTAACCCTTTATATACTGAATTACAAAAACAATGTGAAGAAAATGAAGAGCTAATTAATAAATTTAAAGATGAAAGAAATAAAGAAAAAATAATTCTTTCAGAATTGGAAAATTTGAAAACCGCAATAAAGGCTTTTGATATATCTGCACAGGAATTTTTTAATGATTTTAAAGGGAAATTGGTTAAATATGATTTGGATATATTTTCTGTTTTCACATATAGTTTTAATTTGGCATGTTTAGATAATAAAATAACAGAAGTGCTAAATAAAATAGAAAATACAGAAAAACAAATAAGGATTGATGATGATCCTCAAAAATGCGGAGAATTGATTATTAAACAAAAGGCTCTTAAAGAAAAAATAGAGAAATTCAATAAAGAAAATTTTGGAAAATTAACGCTATATCAAACATATTTAAGAAATAAGAAAGAATGGGATGAAAAGAATAAAAATTTAGAAGAAAGAAAGGCCTGTTTAGATAAAGAGTTAGAATATGTAGGAAATCAAACAAACTCTAAGTTAATTGAAGAAATAAAAGTCAAACGAAACGAACGTCTACAAATTACTAAAAAAGTGTTCGAGTGTTTAGTAAAAGAAGTTGATATATATACTAACTTCAAAAAGGAAATTGAGAACTTCATTAGTAAGTATGAAAAAAATATGGATAACTATAATGTTAGCATAGAAAGTGGTATTTTTATTCAAAGTACATTTGCAAAAAAATTTGTTGAATATATTGCAAATAATATAAATGGTCCATTTAAGGGTGATGAAGGTTATAGAAAAATTAAAGAGCTTGTTGAGAATGCATCTGTTGATAATTGGGAGGGAGTCTTAACTTTACTTAATAGTATTCAATATGAGTTTGATGATTTTGAAGAGAAAAATGGACACAAACTTTATCATAATATGTTTAAAAAGGATATGTTTGATATATTTTGTGAAGAATTATATAGTCTGAAATTTTTAGATGCGAGATATTCTTTGAGGTTATTTAACAAGCCATTATATGAGCTTTCTCCTGGAGAAAGAGGCAGCTTACTTCTGGTCTTTTATTTACTTTTAGATGCTAGAGATATTCCTCTGATATTAGATCAACCAGAAGATAATTTAGACAATGAAAGTGTTGCAAAAATTCTTGTTCCATTTATAAAAGAGGCAAAAAAAAGAAGGCAGGTTATTATAATAACACACAATTCAAATCTTGCAGTAGTTTCTGATGCTGAACAAGTTATAAGAGTAAAAATTGATAAGAAAAATAATAATGCATTTTCTTTTGAAAGCGGATCATTGGAAAGCAATATTATAACAGATGTTATAAATGTTTTGGAAGGAACCAGAAATTCTTTTAACATACGAAATCATAAATACGAAATTATAGGAGAGTAACAAATGCCCGAAATAAAATGTCCAAAATGCGGAGAAGTGTTTACGGTCGATGAGTCTGGATACGCGGCGATTGTTGCGCAGGTTCGCGATAATGAATTTCACAAAGCTATTCATGAGCATTTGGCGCATATAGAAAAAGAAAAGCAAAGTGAGCTAAAACTGGCAGAAAGCAAAGCGGAGATGGATAAAGCGCAATCCGTAGCTTCACTTAATCAGGAAATTTCTACCCTTAAAGCTCAGCTTGTTTCTCTCAGAAAAGATAAGGATTTAGAAAAGGCTCAAAGCATCTCCGGCTTACAGCAAGAAATCGAAAAGTTAAAGGCGCAAATCTCAGCTAATGATAAAGATAAGCAACTTGCGGTAACTGAGGCCGTAACCTCTAAAAATGATGAAATCACCGCTCGTGATAAGAAAATTGCGGAATTAAATATCAAATTACAAGAAGCTGAGAAAGATACCCTGGTCAAAGAACAAAACTTAAAAGACAATTACAAACTACAACTCAAAGAAAAAGATACGCAGATTGAATTCTATAAAGACCTTAAAACCAAAATGTCTACGAAGATGGTCGGTGAAACTTTGGAACAGCACTGCGAGATAGAATTTAATAAATTACGGGCAACCGGTTTTCAAAATGCTTATTTTGAAAAGGATAATGATGCCAAAACCGGTAGTAAAGGCGATTACATCTATCGTGAATCAACAGAAGACGGAGTTGAATTCATCTCTATTATGTTTGAAATGAAAAACGAGATGGATACGACGGCAACAAAACATAAGAATGAAGACTTTTTAAAAGAACTTGACAAAGACCGTCAAGAAAAAGGTTGCGAATATGCTGTTTTGGTTTCTCTCTTGGAGGCTGATAACGAATTGTATAATTGCGGTATTGTAGATGTTTCCTACAAATATCCTAAGATGTATGTTATTCGTCCGCAATTTTTTATTTCAATGATTACAGTTTTACGAAATGCAGCCCTTAATTCTATTCAATACAGAAAGCAACTGGCAGAATATAAGAACCAAAACGTTGATATTTCTAACTTTGAAGCAGAAATGAATGACTTTAAAGATAAATTCGGACGCAACTACCAACTAGCCAGCGACAAGTTCCGTAAAGCAATAGAAGAGATTGATAAGACTATTGATCATTTACAAAAAACAAAAGACGCCTTAATGTCTTCAGAAAATAATTTGCGTTTGGCCAATAATAAAGCTCAGGATTTGACCGTTAAGCGTTTAACAAAAAATAATCCGACAATGGCACAAAAATTTGCAGAATTAGAGAATAAGTAATGAAACAAGATTATGAACTGATAAAGTTAATTTTACAAACTCTTGCTGAAAATGACAGTTACTGTGTGTCCTTGGATAGTCTAGCTAAACAAATTCAAGAAAAAACAGGCGAACGTGAACCTTTTAATGATAAGTTTGTGGGGCATTTCTTTTTAGCGAAAGATGTAAACCTTATAGCAGAATTAGGAGTTTGTTTCTTTACAGGACAGCAATATCGGAAACCAGTTCCAGCTAATTATGCAAAATTACGGATAACTGCTCAGGGATTAGAGTTTCTAGAAGCTTTAAAAAATGACAATATTATTCATAAGATTAAAGAATTTTCAGTTGGTACTGCTATTGATATTGGAAAATCATTATTAACAAGCTTTATATCCAAGAATTTAGGACTTTAGTACTAATTAAAAATATCTGTTTAGTTTGGCATTAGGACTATTTGTTAGATTTTTACTTGTAAAATAATCTTTCCTTCGAAAAATGTGATTTTTGCGCAGTTATTCATTTTGATTTTGTGATTTATTTTCAATTTTTCCTTTGAAAAATGTGATGTTTTTATAAATTTTCCTTGAAAAAATGTGATTTTTGAGTTATATTTCCTTTAGAATAAGGGGATTATAAATGAAAAGATACGCATTTGAGAAATTAAAAACGTGGAAAGAAAGCAAAACTCGCAAACCTTTGGTTATCAGGGGTGCAAGGCAAGTTGGTAAAACTTGGCTGATGAAAGCTTTTGCAAAAGAATTTTATAAAAATTTTGCATATGTCAGCTTTGTAGATACTCCTGATGCTAAAAATATATTTGAGGGAAATTATAATTTAGATGATATTTTATTGGGTTTGAGTGTTTTAACCAAAGTTCAAATTAAGCCAAATGATACATTGATTGTTTTAGATGAGATTCAAGAATGCGAAAGAGCCTTGAATGCTTTAAAGTTTTTCAAAGAAAATGCTCCGGATTATCATGTGATTGCTGCGGGAAGTTTGTTGGGTGTGGCTGTTCGGAAAAAACAGTTTTCCTTTCCGGTCGGGCAAGTGGATTTCTTAAATTTATATCCTTTGAGCTTTTGTGAATTTTTAGATGCTCTCGGTGAGAGTCAACTATCTGAATTGATTTATAACAATAATTGGGATGTTCTTAAAAATTTTCAAGACAAATGTACCAATCTTTTGAAACAGTATATGTTTGTCGGCGGTATGCCGGAAGCCGTTAAATCTTTTGCAGCCAATAAAGATATGATGGAAGTAAGACGGATTCAAAATGCTATTTTAACCGGTTATACCGAGGATTTTTCAAAATATACCGAAAGCTCAAATGTGGCAAAAATAACAGCTGTGTGGAATTCTTTGCCAACTCAACTTGCAAAGGAAAATCAAAAATTCACCTATAAAGACGTTCAAAAAGGAGCAAGAGCGAGAGAATATGAAGCAGCCGTAGATTGGTTGGATTTAACCGGATTAGTTTATAAAATTAAGAAAATCACAAAACCAGATCTGCCGATTTCCGGTTATGAAGACAATTCGTCCTTCAAACTGTACATGTTGGACACAGGTTTACTTTGTGCTAAAGCAATGCTTGATGCGAAGGTTATTATAGAAGGAGATAAGATTTTTGAGGAATTTAAAGGAGCTTTGACCGAGCAGTATGTTTTACAAGAGCTCAAAACCAATGATGAGCTGCCAATAAATTATTGGGGAACAGATGTCGGACAGGCCGAAATAGACTTTATTGTTCAAAAAGCAAATTTAGTAATTCCTGTTGAAGTGAAGGCAAGTGTTAATCTTAAAGCGAAAAGTTTGGCTTCATACAGGCAGAAATATCAACCTCAAGTTTCCATTCGCACATCGTTGGCCGGTTTTGAGGTTAATAACGGTTTGTACAATATCCCACTCTATATGATAGAAAATGTTTTGAATAACAGTAAACTGGATGAAATGTGAAAATCCTCCAAATGTTAAACAAAGTGATACATTCTGAT
>JAFTNB010000145.1 GCA_017452115.1 Alphaproteobacteria bacterium | reverse complement strand
TGGCTAACACTCCAAGCATCTCCACCATACTTCTTCCAAATTGTGCCACATCTAATCGGTGTTTTTTCGCTTGTGTACGCCTTTTGTACACGGCGCTCAAAAACTCCTTCTTATCTGCACCACACTTTGAAAGAACATAACGACCAAGTTCACAAATTTTTCTCATCAACTAACTCCTATAATATATTTTGAGCTCATCATAAACCGTTTTTTTTTTTGCAATTTATACGAGTCTTCTTTGTGGATATTTAGTCATCTTTGAGGCAAAATATATCTTGACAAAATTGCAAATATAAGCTAAATTGTAGACATTACAATGTTATAATTAAATCAATCATTATGAAAGACAAAATTTTTGTTTGGCTCGGTCTGATATGTGTGGTCGTTGCCGGAATCGTTGCTCACAATGTTTCAAAATGGGCATTTTTGTTGATACTGGGACTTTATGTTCCTTTGTGTGTGTTTGCTACTGAAAGACATACAAATCGGTCTGTCGGTTTTTTTGTAGCATCATTGGCAACCTTGGTTGTAATGTTGCTCTTAAAACTGAATGCACACTATGCTTTTATGGCAATTCCTGCCGCAATGCTTGTCGGTTATGCGCTTATATCCGATAAAGATTGTTTATCAAGCATTGCGGTATGGATTTCCGCACTGATATGGGGTGCCTTGTTGTTTGTTGTAAGCAATTTGATGTACCTCTTGGTATAAAAAAACAACCCGTCGGCTAGACCGTCGGGTTCTTTTCTTGTTTCCTAAAACCTCCCGAACGGAAAGACAATTTATGGCTATGCGATTATTAGATTTGAAACAATATTCGAAGTGAATAGTCAGTAAGAAATTTATTAATATCTGCGACCACTTGTTTTTTGTTCCAAAACATCCAAAGTAAGTGATATATTTGATTGTTTATCTGTCACACGCATAGCTTCGATTTTCTTTGCATCTTCCACACGTTTTTCAATCAAGCTCATAATCTTTTCGAGCATATTTTTATGTTTAACATTATCTTCATATTCAATTCTTTGACCGCCTATACCCGTTTTATGTCTTTCTATAATATTCCGTGACCAACTATAGTCTATGTCTTTCGTTAAAAGCCAATTGAATGTGACGGGTGCAGATTGATCTATAATATTTTCAACTATATTAAAAGAATGTTCAGCATCTGTATGATCACCGTCGGTAATCATGAAAAAGTTTACCAATCCTTCACGTTTGTCTTTAACATCTCGATTTCGAATTTCATTCAAAACAGCCGGAATGTTATCACCAATTTTATCATCTCCGTAATATTCGGAATGATAAACTGTTGCTAAACGTTGCGAGATTTCAATACTATTATCACCTGGTTTTGCAATCCATGTTGTAGGAACATGCATCATAGCTACATAAACATTAAATGCCGGATTATCTCTTGTGGCTTGGAATAGAGAGCAAGCCAGTTCAATTGCAAATTGATCTGTGTGAGCATCAGTCATTGAACCCGAGTTATCAATCAGAATAGCAATATCAATCGGTGCTTTTACTTGGTCTTTACCGACATCACTTACAATAAAGTTTTCAAAATCGGCTTCTTGTAATTCTTCACCTTTGATTTGCTTTTTCAACCTTTCAACATATGACGATAAATCCACTTTTAAATTGCCCGATTCAGGAACAACTGAACGAACTTCAACACCATCTGTTTCATCATAATATTCATTTTGTAATTCAATAAATTTAGATTTCAGTTTCTCAATCAAATCAAAGTTTTTATCTATAATTTTTGAATATTCATTCTCCGGCATCAATGTTTTCGGCATTGAAAATGGCACAACTTCGTCTGATAAAGAAAATGATCTTTGTGACTGTTCTATGTTTTGCTTTTTTGTATCAGATGTTTGTCTGATAATTTCCATCACATTTTGAAAGCCCTCGTTTTCCCCTTCTTCTTGCTGTGTATTTTTCATTAATTTGGCAATTTTTTTCTTATATACATCTTCAGGAGATGCAGGCATATCCCTTAATGGTGGCATATCTTTATCAGCATCAGGTATCTTCTTAAAGAGATTTTCAAAATCTTCTTTTTCTTCTATATCTTTTGTATCGTCACTACCACCATCTTCTTCTACATCTTTAGACTCACCTCCTTTTCCATCTTCTTTTTCTTCTGTGTCTTTAGACTCACCTCCTTTTCCATCTTCTTTTTCTTCTGTGTCTTTAGACTCACCTCCTTTTCCATCTTCTTTTTCTTCTATATCTTCTGAATCGTCACTGTCACCATCTTCTTTTTCTTCTGTGTCTTCAGACTCACCGCCTTTTCCATCTTCTTTTTCTTCTAAATTATTTTCTTTATTTGAATCGTCGGTATTAGTATTATCATTTTCACCTTTGTCAGATTCATTATTTTCATTCTGCTGACTATCAGTTTCACTGTTTTCACCACTTTGTGAATTTTGGCTAGCGCCGCCACCTTGTTGTGACATATTATTTGAAGTGCCTTGCTGGCCATTTTGTTGCATATTGCTTTGATGATTGTTTTCTTCATCATTTTGCTGTTCTTTGCCTTCTTGTTCCTTTTCTCTAATAGATGCTTCAAAATATTGCATAGCATACAAATCAAAAATATCATCGATGATGCCTGCTCGCTTTTCCGCAAAGTCATGTGCAAGTTTGTATACATCTTCATCAGATTTATAGAAATCACGTTCTTTGATTTGTAAATCTTCCAAAGAAGAAGTCATATCACGAAGTTTCTTGAAAGCTTCCATACCGCTCACTTTTTGATTTTCAAGTGTGCGATATTCTATCCAGTCAATATTTACACCAAGTTTACGCCATTCTTCAGGCTCATCTTTCACAATACCATTATTCACAAAAAAAGACAACCTGATAGCATGCTTTAAGTTTTGTGCCCGATTAGCCAGTGTATCTTCAACTTCAACAATGCCGTTCTTGTTTTTTTCTAAATTTTCACCTACTGTAAAAAGTTGTGTTTCTACCGCATTTAAATCGTAACCAATGTCTTGTTTAATAATTCCTGAAGCATTTACCGCAAACTTATTAGCATAGCTATTTTCAGCCTCATCAAACATCATAAATCTGTATCTGTGTTCGCGTTCAACCTCTCTTAAGCGCTGATACTCCTCTTTAGTTATTTTTCTTTCACGAGCTTTTTTGTTTAATTCATCAAACTCTTTTTTTAATGCTTCCATCTTTTTTCCAAAAGAAAGAGTGCCGTAAGCATGACCTATTTCATGGAGTTGAATTGCTCTGGAGTGTTCAAAACCACCAACAAGCCCCCAAAGCAAATCAAGATTAATTCGATTATTTTCTTTATCAAAGTAAAAACCCACACTAGGATAATCGCACGATCCCCATCGCATAGCAATGTTTTCTTCATCCGGCAAAAAGTACATCTTTCTAATCATGAAAGCATGTCTTCGCAACTCCACATTAGCGGTTGTGCTGTTTTTAATATCATTCCAAACTTTTAATTTGTGTATCGGGCATGAACCGAGGTTAGACGGCCAATTTTTTCTAACTTCAGGATCAGACTCGCTGCAAGCAAGCGCCATACCCCAAATCAACTGTCTGGGAGAATCTGAAATATCCGGAATTTCTTTTATTTCACCATGTTTTAAAAAATGGTATGCCTTTTTAATTTCCAAACTTAAATCTGCCACTGAAATTTTGCTATTTTGTTGTGCTTCTTCAAGCAATGCTTTGTTGATTTCCATAAAATCATCCAAAATCAATTTTTGAGCAAAAAACTTACCTGCCACCTGACGTCTTAAACCTGAGAACGGGTGTTTTAATATTTCATATGCAGATTTGTAGTCTGTCGTTGCCATATTTATACAATTCCCCATAAAATATTTTTACTTTGAGAAGATGCCGTTAAGATTTCCTCTAACAATACTCGATTAATCAAATTTTTTGAAATATATAAATTAACTGTCTCATCTGATTCCATACCTGTTCTTAATGCATCAACACTGTCGCATATTAAAACTTTTTCACAAGCTTGTATTTGCTCAACATCTAAAGCATCTTCAAGATTAAAGACATAAGAATAACCAATATGTTCATACGGATAACTCAAAACCTTTTTTAAAAAAATGTCAGGCATCACTTGTTTGAGAATTTCTTTTTGCTTAACAATTCCCATTTTGTCCTCCTTTCAATTTTAGCATACTAGCAACTATCGGAAAAACATCTGTTTGAAGCTCAACTTTCTGAGGATTTCCATATTCTTGTGCAGAAAGTTCTGAAGATAAGTAAGTTGTAGCATGCGCCATATTCCCGGCATTTCTTGCATCGAATGGTTTCATAAACTCTATATAGATATCGTTTCTTGTATCATTCGGCAAAGATAACTTTAACTTAACCGCTTGTGCCAAATTACCATAAGCTGACTGGTCTAACTTAGTCATCCAATTGCTAATTGTTGTTGCAGCATTTGCATCATTTCTATCAACATAGGTAATACCTTTCTTTTTCAGACGAACAGACATTACTTTATCAATTTCTTCTCCAACAATCAAAGTTTCTTTTTTCTCACCTACAGGTATTTGTATAATATCAAGAGCAACTTTTTGATCGTTTTCATTTTTAAACACAAACGAGTTATACAAAATATTTTCTGACTGTCCGGATAAAATATCAATTACTTCATTTGTTATATCCTTTTGCGTAGATTGTTCATATGCTGCAAACATTTTAGGCCAAATCATTTCCAAGTTGTTTTCAGAAAGAGTATTAATGGTAAGGGTTGCCAGAAAAGATTTTACATTAACCAAGTTTTTGACATCATATTCTTCTCTTACATCATCCATAGCAAGTTGGCTGCTAATTAAACCAAAAGTTTCAACAACCGCTGTCTCAACAAATGGTGTTTTGTTATTTGAATTATTACTTACATTAACAGATGCAATTTTACCGATAACCGGAGGTGCTTTCGATTGATTTTCTCGAATATCAGCCATATAGCTTTCTATAAATTCTGCATCCATCAAATCATCGTTCGGTCTACCAGCTAAATCCGGATGGCTTTCTTTAATTATGTCGCATATAATTTTTTGAATCTGCAAAGCTTCTTCACTTACACCCTTATTAGATGTAAATGTAAACAAATCTTTAAGCCTTCTTTGCTCAATCGGTTTAGCCTCAAAATATTCTTCATCGCCAATACCGTTTCTTGACAAAATATTGTTAGCAAACCCCAGAACCGGCTTAGCCAATGTTGGATTGGCGCTTTCAGTCCAGAAAATTTCTTTAACCACTTCTTTTAAGGATTTTTCAATAGCCTCACCTTGATTTTCCATACGCATTTCAAGAGTATTCTGTCCAACCGGTGCTGCAAACTCATATTGTAAAAACGGATTTTTACTTAATTTATCTCCGTTTTGAGGAACATATGTTTTAACACGATTGAAAATATCTTCAATCAAACGAAAGCTGAACGATGTGTCCATAATATGCTGTCTCAATTTCTGATCTTCGCATTTTGCGATATCAGTACATTCTTTTTTATAATGATAAAGTTCATACAAAGAATTTCCGACAATCTCAGCTGCAGCAAGAAATTGACCCGCCCTTGCCAAATAAAGCTTTTGATCTTCCGGAATAGCGTTCTTTTCTTCTTTGGTTAAGCCGAGTGTACGCAAAAACATACAAACTTCAGAAAGCTCCTTATCGGTTTGGATATCAAAAGAATCTCTGATAACAGAAATCGGAACACCTGTTGCATAAGAACAGAACATATCTGTAAAATCTTTGGCAGTATAATCTTCAGTATATTCCACATCAAATCTGTCCTTGAGCGGTTCGCTCATTTTTTCTTTAATACCCATTTCAATGGTTTCCGGATTACCAATAGCCTCAAGCATAAATGTATCCGGAATATCTTCCTTTCTTAAATGAACTACACGTCCATTTGCAGCCTCAATATCCATAGATTCGTATCCGCCATTTAAAAAATCAAGATAAGGCAGTAAAAAGTCTTGGTTTTTACCACGATTAATTTCATCTAAAATAATCGGGCGACCACTTTCTAAAGCTTCTATTAATTTTCCGTCCTTTTCCACAAACCCGACATTGTTAATATTTGTTGTGCACTCTATACCCTCTCTTTTACAAAATTGTTGTAAAAGACTGACAAATTCTCTATCTCCGCCATAAGAAGAAAACATTGCACTGTTTTTTGCCTCAGCCCAATCAAGAGAAATACGACTTTCATCATCTTGGGTTAGAGCGCCTTCAAACATTTTCTTCAACAAAGCAATTCCATCTTCTGACAGGGCAGTTTTATCACCTTTATTGTACATCTTAATACGGGCATCAATAGCATTTTTTTCAACATCTATATTCGATGTATCTAAAACTGTTTGCACAATCAAACTTTTCAAATCCATATCTTTACAGTTTACATATATAGCCCCTTTAGGTGACACCATTTTACCCAAGGTTTTGGATTTATGCGTCTTTCCGGAACCGGGCATACCAAGCGTTAACTTTGCGCGGCGGCGATGTTTAAAGGTATTACTGACAGCTTGATCTGAATCGATATTCTTGCTTCTGCGACGTAAATCAGATAAAAAACTTTTTAGGCGACCACGTGTCGGTAAATGACGCCAAAGCATCCCCGTTACTCTTGCTTGGATATCCTCAGGTTTTCCTTCAAATAAAACCGGTAGGCTGATATAAGTATAATCATTAGACAAGAGTTTAAGATTTCCTTCTTCATCAACATATGGTAGCGGATAATTTCTTGAACCGATATACGCAACATTTTGAGACATATTTTAAAGCTCCTAAAAAAGTAGTCATATTTTTCTTCAGTGTGACAAAAAAAATTATTTAAGTCAAGTGTTTTTTCTATGTTTTTTTCTAGACTATTAAAACAAAAAATATTTGACAAAACATCGGAAAAGAATTAAGATAGGAATAAGAAGTTGCATATATAAGGATAAACAGATGGCATTTAATAGATTAAAAGCAAAAATAAAAGGTATAAAATATCTACCGTTCGAGCAAGATGGTAAAACCTATAACCTTTATGATATGCCCAAAGGCTTTGTTATT
>JAFTNB010000144.1 GCA_017452115.1 Alphaproteobacteria bacterium | reverse complement strand
GTTATGATGAATATGATATACACAAGTTAACAACAACTTCTGTTTCCTAATATTTGTTATTATATCTGAAAGATTTTTATAACAAAAAAAACGCTCACCAAGGAGCGATTTGAATAAATGGTGCCGCCAGTAAGAATCGGACTTACGACCCCGTCATTACCAATGACGTGCTCTACCACTGAGCTATGGCGGCGCAAGTAAAAATGTTTACCTGTGAGTGAAACATACATAATCATTTAAATAAAATCAAGTATGTTTTACAATTATTTTCAAAATATTTTCTATTTGAGGAGAAAAATATGGAAAAAGAACAAGATAATCAGAAAAAAAAATCACGTCCTCGAGCGCAGGCACGCTTTGAACGAGAGGCTCAAGCTTTGCGTAAAAATCTTGAAAAGCGCAAAAAGCAACAGGAAGAACGTCAAAAAAACAAAGAGAACAATTAAAACTGTTCTCTTTAATCTTAAAACCACAGAAAATAATCTGTTATTCTCCTTCTGCTAAGTTACCTTGAATTAAAATAAAATCCGGTGTTTTGCCTAAAAACGAATTATATTTACGATTTAATTCAACAGCTTGCATATCTTGTTGTGGGGTTACAAAACGAGGTGTCGCAGATTGTTGACGTTTTTTTCCTCGAGATATTCTGTTGGGAGTATCTGTTGGAATTGTTGTTACATTTTCTGTTGCTTGTGCGTTATTGGCAGCTTCCTGTTCTTTAGCTTTATCGACCTTAATTTCTTCCGGTGCTTTTAAAATCTTTTCTAAAATGGATTGAGTTTCTTTTGAACGGCGGTTGGTATATACAATATTCTGTTTGTCCACAGGAAGAATAGCCAGGATTTTTTCCAAGTTTCCTAATTGTTTGTTCTTTTTTATAAGATTAATGTCGTCAACGACCAAAATGGTCACATTAGAAAGGTCAATTTTTTGTTCATCTAACAATTCTACTAACAAATCAGGCGAACCGATAATGACATTTGCTTCATTATCAATAACTTCATCAGCACTTTGAATTGTAGCTTCATTAATTTCGTGGTATTTATTAAACACTGCCAATCGGTCAGAAGCAACGATTGCCTGTTCAGAATTGGGTGTTATAATTAAAATATTTTCACTAGGCTTTTGACGACTGATAATATCAATAAGAGGAAACACATAAGAGCAAGTTTTTCCACAGCCGCTTGGAGCAATTGTAAATACATCCTTTCCTTGAAGGATAGAAGGGATAACGTCACTTTGTACTGTTGTTGGTTCTTTAATGCCAAATTCTTCAATCGCCTGTACTGTTTTTTCACTTAAGCCTAAATCAAAAAAATTCATGGTATTTCTTCTTTAAAAAACTGGTTAAAATTCATTTTTCTAGATATTATTTATTTTATTGCAGATAGTCAACTTATAAATATCAGGAAATATCCCATGTTAATGAAAAAAACAGATTCTTTACTGCTGATTATAGATGTACAGGAACGCCTTGCTCCGGCTATGGAAAATCCTCGGGAGGTGATTAATGGTTGTGCAACTCTTTTAGGGGTTGCTCGTGAATTGGCTATTCCTTGTATTATTACTGAACAATATCCGCAAGGACTTGGGCGAACCATGATAGATTTGCGTAATGAAACAGCTGCTGATGTCAAATATTATTCCAAATTGGAATTTTCGTGTCTTAAAAATGATAAAATTGCCAGTGAAATTAAACATAATAAAAAACGTCAAATTATTATTGCCGGTGTCGAAACCCATATTTGCGTAGTCCAAACTGCTATAGAGCTTCAAGCTGCAGGATATGAAGTGTTTGTTGTATCTAATGCTTGCTCTTCCCGTAAACAGTTGCAACATGTTCTTGGGCTGCAGCGCCTGATGCACTCCGGAGTAGAAGTTGTGAGTAGTGAAATGGTTATCTTTGAATGGTTGGAAAAAGCAGGTACGGAAGAGTTTAAATCCATAACTCGTAAATATGTGATTTAATATGGTAAAGGCTCCTGATTGGAGCCTTAAGTCTGATTATTTTACTCGTCCGTAACTGTCTTCATACCGAATAATGTCATTTTCATCAAGAATTTCTCCGGTTTGAATTTCAATGAATATCATATCTTCCAAACCATTATTTTGAATCCGATGCTTGGTTTGAGCCGGAATATATATTGCTTCATTGGCTTTTTTACATAACTTTTCTTCACCTAATGTTACAATTGCCTCTCCTTTTACAATAATCCAATGTTCTGCACGATGATTATGTGATTGCAATGATAAAATATTGTTAGGCGTTACACAGATTCTTTTTACGCAAAAGTTATCTCTGCTGTCTAAAACTTCCCAAGTTCCCCAAGGGCGATTATCTTTATCTCCTTTTTTGTATGTATTCGTCATAATTTGCTCCCAATTAGAAAAATTGTACTTGATGAAACGTAATATACGCAATATAACTAAAAGTACAATAATAATTATTACCGAGATATTGGAAAAAAGATAATGAAATCACCGGCAGTAAATCAGGCTATGGAAATTTTGCGAGAAATGCGTCAAATTACTGGCGGCAATTATCCTATACAAGAAAAATTGGAGCAGATTGTAGCACTTATTGCTCGCAAAATGTCTGCTGATGCTGCAAATTGTTATGTCGCTGTTGATGATTATACTTTAGAATTATTTGCTTCTTATGGTTTTAATGCCGGTGTTTCTCACAAAGTTTATATGCGCTATGGCGAAGGCTTGGTTGGTGAGGTTGCTCAAAATAATCACTCTTTAGCTGTAGCGGATGCTTGGAAACATAGCAAATTTTCTTATAAGCCGGAATTAGGGGAAGATAATTTAAAATCATTTTTAGGAGTTCCTCTGATTCGATGGAACAGGGCTGTTGGGGTGTTGACGATTCAAAATCATAAAATCCATAATTATTCTGCCGCCGAAATTGAAAGTTTAGAAACTGTGGCCATGATTTTAAGCGAGCTGTTGGCTTCTGATGAAATGACCGAATATAAAAAAGAATTAAGCCGTACCCGTGGACAGGCAGATAGAGAAAAAGTAAAAGGGGTAAGCCTTAGTAAAGGTTATGGATTAGGAAACGCTGTGGTACATCGCCGTCGGCAGGCTGTTACGCAAATTTTTGCGGAGGATATTCAAAAAGAACTACGGCGCTTGGAAATAGCTCATCAAACCATGAACGAAGATTTGGAGAAAAAATTTAATTCTACTCGTTTAGGGATTGGTGAACATGTTGAAATATTGGATGCATATCGAATGTTTGCCCAAGATAAGGGGTGGTATAAAAAGATTGCCGATAATGTCAATGGTGGATTAACAGCTGAGGCTGCAGTTGAACGAGCTTATGAAGATATGTGGAAACGCCTATCTGGTACTACCGATACTTATCTTAAAGAACGCTTGCATGATTTACGTGATGTTGCAGATAGATTACAGTCTTATTTGCGAGGTGACTATGGAGCAATCGAAAATATAACAAGTGATGATATTATTGTCGTTGCCTTGTCAATGGGACCTGCAGATTTGATGGATTATGATTATACTAAAATCCGTGGTTTGATTATTGAAGACGGAACGCCCACTATGCATGTGGCTATCGTTGCCAAAGCTTTGGGAATTCCGGTTGTTGCCAAAATAAAAGGTATATTTAGTGAAATAAAAACCGGAGAATTATTAGCTATTGACGGTAATGACGGATACGTTTATCAAAACCCATCTGCTTTAGTTCAAAAACGTTTTCATGAAAAAATTGCCGAGAAGATTCGTCTTCAAGCCAAGTTGGAGGAATTGCGAGATAAGCCGTCAGTTACCAAGGATGGAAAAAAAATTAATTTAAGTATCAATGTCGGATTGGCTTTTGATTTAGATTATATTGCATCTACCAATTGTGATGGTGTTGGTTTATATCGCACCGAAATTCCTTTTATGGCTTCAGAAGTAATGCCTGATGTTGAAAGACAACAAAAATATTATCAGGAACTTATGGATAAAGCCGGAGATAAAAAAGTTATTTTCCGTAGTCTTGATGTGGGTTCTGATAAACTGTTGCCTTATTGGGCAAATATGGGCGAAGAAAATCCGGCAATCGGTTGGCGTTCGATTCGTATTACCTTAGATAGGCGAGCCATTTTGCGCAAACAGGTTCGTGCATTTTTACGAGCCGCCGATGGAAAAGAACTTAATGTTATGTTTCCGATGATTTCTAATTTAAGCGAATTTGAAGAAGCTAAAGAAACATTGCTGATTGAGCTCGAAAAAGAAAAACGTCGTGGGCGCGGTGTGCCTAGAAAAGTTAATGTTGGTTTGATGATAGAAGTTCCGGCATTGCTCTTCCAGCTTGACGCGATTCTCAAAAAAGCAGATTTTATTTCTATAGGAACTAATGATTTGGCGCAATTTATATTTGCTTGTGATAGAGGTAATCCGCGTCTGACAGAAAGATACGATGTTCTATCTTCTCCATTCTTAACAATGATGGGAGAAATTATAGAAAAAGCTGATAAATATGGTGTTTATTGTTCGGTATGTGGTGAGATGGCCGGCAATCCGATAGAAGCTATGGCTTTAATCGGTTTAGGATATCGCAATCTTTCAATGTCCGGTTCGTCATTTGGACGAATTAAGAGTATGGTTCGTAGTGCAAATGCTGAACAACTCAAAGACTATATTCATACTTTATTGAAATCACAGAAAAAAAGCTTGCGTCCACAATTAATTTCCTATGCTTGCGACCATGGTATTGAAATTTATTAAAAAGTGTGTACAATCAAAACAAATTTTCCTCAATTAACAAAGGTGATTACCGTGAAAAAAACAGATAAAACCAAAGAAGAATTAATAGAACAGGCACCAAAAGTAGTTACAGAAACTGAAATTTTGCTTGAAAACGAAGGTAAAGTAGGTGGTATTCTAAAGCAAGCGCGTCTACGTCAAGGCAAAAATTTGGTTGATATTGCACAATGTCTATGTATCCGCCGAGCTTATTTAGAAGCCATTGAGGAAAGTCGATATGATGTAATACCTGAAAATCCTTATGGAATTGGTTTTATTCGCTCTTATGCCGAATATTTAGGTGAAAATAGTTCCAATATTGTTCGTATGTATAAAGATGAAACATCAACAAAATTTGGTGATAATAAGATGTATGTTTTGGAACCGCAAGTAGAAGCAACCGTTCCCAGTCGTAAATCTTTGTTGTTAAGTTTGCTTTCTATCATTGCAATATATGCGCTATGGATGGGGTATAATAAATACCAAAATGCAGAACATACAACGTCTGAAACACTTATTACAACCGACACTGCCGCTATTAGCGAAAATACGGAATTCCCATTAGTTGTTGAAGACTATGCTTCAGCAGAAGAAAATACAGATAATAGCATTACTGCAGAATCCTCAATTACTGATTCTAATGACACAGAAGTTATTAATGTGGATCCGATTGAAGATAACAATAATAATCAAGTTGTGGTTAGTGAAGGTGAATTTAAGGAAGAAAACAATACTAATGTAGAACCGGTTAACGTAGAAACAAATGATAATACGTCTTCAGATATCCCAGCAGAAGCTTTATCTGCTCCGGCTAAAGGAAAATCTAATATTGTCATTCAAATAAAAAAAGAAACTTGGATTGAGGTAAAAAATGATAAGAAACTTTATTTGAGCAAAGTTTTACCTGCCGGTACAGTTTATGCATTACCTAAAGCTGAAGGGTTAATTTTTTCTGCCGGTCGTGTAGATGGTGTAGAAGTATATGTTGGCGGTAAATTAGTGGATATTGTTAAACCTAACAAAAAGACTAATATTATCTTAGACGAAGTATTAAAAACAAATACTCATTAGCTGATATGATTTATAAAAAAATAGCAGGATAAAACTT
>JAFTNB010000010.1 GCA_017452115.1 Alphaproteobacteria bacterium | reverse complement strand
TCTTAATCGTTCATGATTACGAAAACCTTCTTTATAAGCTCCGCAACCTTTTTCCGCAAAAAATAATTCATCAGTCGCCGGATTATATACTACAGCCATAAGAGGGGTTGAATTATCAACAATAGCAGCACTAATAGCAAAGTATGGAACAGCATGAGTAAAATTCACTATACCATCTATACCGGATACAACAAAATGCGGGCCTTGCGGCTCAGCCTGCCCATCTACAGCAAAAGGATATGCAGGACGGGCTTTGGAAAGTTCTTGTCGTAGAATTTTTTCGGCTTTAGTCACGGCAGAACGAGCAAAATCAGCAGATCCCCGAACAGATGACTGAATTTTTTCAATTTCATTAAAATCTCGAGTTAAAGATTGCCCTGCTTTTTTAACTGCAGAAACTAAAAGTGTTAAGGCGGATGATAAATAAGACATTATTTTGCTCTTTCTACATAAGTTCCTTCAGATGGCGAAACAACAATTTTATCGCCAGCATTAATAAATGGAGGTACCATCACGCGTACACCATTGTCTAAAATACTCGGTTTGTATGAAGATGATGCGGTCTGACCTTTGACTACAGGTTCTGTTTCTACTACTGTACAAATAACTTGCTGAGGAAGTTCAACAGAAACAGGTTTACCATCAATAAAGCTAATATAAACAGTCATACCATCGGTTAAAAACGGACGAGAATCGCCTAAAATATCTGACGCCATAGAGAACTGTTCAAAAGTTTCACATTCCATAAATGTAAGACCTGTCGCATCTTCAAACAAAAACTGACAGTCTTTTTCTTCTACCATCATTTTTTCTACAGTATCTTCAGTACGAAAACGTTCATTGGTTTTAGTACCTTCTTCAACAGCTTTCATCTCAACTTGCATAAAAGCGCCACCTTTACCGGGTTTAATGTGTTGAGCTTTAGTAACTGTCCAAGGTTTCCCTTTGTATTCAATTACCCAACCGATACGAATTGATCCTGCTAATTGTTTCATTATTTTTCTCCATTGATATTTTTTTATTTGATAATTAATCTAAACTTTCTTTTTTAGCAACCAAAATTTTATATTTTTTGGGAGAAATCATCACAAAATCAGTCCCTAAACCGGATAATAATGATGCAGATACACTACCTACAGCAGCAGATTGAATTAAAAAAAGCTCATTATACCATTCAATTAGCCGTTGAGCTTTTTCTATTTCATCATCAGAATCGATATTAAATGCAATAAATTCCGGTTCTGTTTCTCCGACTATCATAGATGCATGACGAGATAAAGGAATAATTACACCAATTATTTTTTTATTTCCCAATTTTTCTCGCAAAGGTAAAATTTGTTTTTTATATGGCAAATCGTTATTAATATTAACTACCACACCATCACATTTATAACTTTGGCAAAGCGCCAAAGCATTCTCTCCGCATAAAAGAATCAGACTTTGCGTCTGACGAATCTGCATAATAAAATCTTCTAAAGAATGAAGCGGAAGAGAAGTTGAAATCACATGACAAACAACTTGCTCATCTGCAATAACCTGTTCGTCCGGAGTATTAATATTTATGATAAACTTTGGCATAATTTATTTTTATTCTTGAAAAACTTTATTTTGATTGTAGTCTGTTAGCAAGTTGGTTTTATTGTACTAAATTAATCTTTGAAAAGAAAGAAAAATATTTGTGACTGATATAAAAAGTAATGATTTTTTGCAAACAAATGAAGCTTTGGCTGATTTGACAGCCGCTTTATTACATTTGAGTGAAACTGCAGAACAAAAAAAACAAGAGTTATCGGTAAGAGAAAAAAATCAACAGACAGAATTAAAAAATAAAAATGATATTATAAGTACATTAACCAATTCTTGTACCGATATTATTTCTAATATTGATAGTATCATTAATCGTATGGATAAAGTTCTAGAAAACAATGGCTCAAGTAACAGTAACAATAAATAATCGCGAATATGGAATTGCTTGTGAAGACGGGCAAGAAGTACGCATTATTCAGCTAGCAAAAATTCTTGATAATAAAGCAAAACTTTTGACTGCCAATGCACAACAAGTTAATGAAAATATGTTATTAGCAATGGTAGGATTACTTCTAGCTGATGAATTAACAGAATTAAAAAAGAATCCAGAAAACAGAACTGATGTAGTTGTTGAGTCGATTGTGGATAACTCACGAATCGCGAATTTGGATAAAGAAACAGCAGAAAAAATAAAAAATATTACGGATAAGATAAAATCTGTTGCATCTATTTTAGAATCATTGTAAGCTACAAGTATAGAGGGAAGCTGTCCGGTTGGTATTTCCGCAGATCTTCCGAGCCAACATTATTTTTTAGGGAGCTGTCCCTGATTAAATTGAGGTTTAATTAAATGGCACCCACTTTGTGAAACGCGGTTCGATAAGAGTGTATCCATACGGCTGTGACGGCAACCCTCACGTTATTATCTAAAATCCCATTGTGGGATTTTTTTTGTACTAATGGAGTAAGTTTTGAAAATTTTATATTGCGGTGATGTGGTTGCACGCTCTGGTAGAGAAGTTGTTCTAAATAATATTAATAAATTAAAATGTGAATATAAACCGGATGTATTAATTGTAAACATTGAGAATGCGGCGCATGGTTTTGGTGCAACTCCCGGAATTTGCCGAGAATTTTTAGAAAAAGGCATTGATATATTAGTTACCGGAAACCATGTATGGCAGCAACGTGAGCTTATTCCGTTTTTGGATGAATGTAAAAAAATTATTCGTCCTCTTAATTTTCCTTCTCATTTGGCAGGAAGAGGTTTTTGTGAATTTGAATTAGCTAATGGGAAAAAGCTATTAATTGTACAAATTCAAGGACGAGCATTTATGGAAGCGATTGACTGTCCAGCACAAGCTATTGAATCATTACTAAATTCATATATTTTAGGACGTAACATTGATGCAATTTTTGTGGATTTTCATGCAGAAGCAACAGCAGAAAAAGTTAGCATGGGACATTTTTTAGACGGACGTGTTTCCGCCGTAATTGGCTCGCATACTCATATTCCAACTGCTGATGCTTGCATTCTTCCTCATGGAACCGCGTATCAAACCGATGTAGGCATGTGTGGCGACTATAATTCAGTTATAGGTTTTGAAATTGAAGAACCAATTAATCGTTTAACTCGAAAATATACCGGTGGACGGCTAACTCCGTCCAAAGGAGCCGGTACATTATTTGGTGTATTAATAGAAACAGATGATAAAACCGGACTAGCTAAACATATTGAACAGGTTGTTATTAGACCAAGCATTGTTTAGTATACTAGCTGATAGCAAGGAAACAAGTTATTGATCCCGATGTCATCCTAACCTTATCTCTATACTCAACGTTGTCCCAATCAAGCCATACGCCCCATGCAATATAGCTATCACGCTCGGGCGAAGACCAAAAAAAAACTATCTAAAAACGTAGTTTCCACCTTATCCCAGCTGGCTTTTACAGCGTTATAATTGCTATATACATAGCTATAC
>JAFTNB010000143.1 GCA_017452115.1 Alphaproteobacteria bacterium | reverse complement strand
TTGTATCTGATGATGATATTGTTAAAGATGCAGAATTAATTAAAAATCGTGCAGTAGCTTTAGAACTAATTAAAGAAATGTGTATTCTGGCTCATTCTGATAATAGTCTTTCAGAAAATGAGATATTATTTATCGGCAGAATCGGACAAGCGATGGGAGTTGAACTTGAAAAGATTGAACAAATCAGCCAATGGGTAATTGCAAGAATTATATTGGAAGAAGAAGGACATCTTATTTTTGAAGAAAATATATAAAGTCTAATATCAATAATTGAAAGTATAAAATATGGAAAGAACTATCAATAATGATATAACCAATATCGGGAACCCTCAAGAAAATCTGCAGATGAAGTCCAAAACTTCAACACAAATTATAAAAGAGGGAATCAAACAGGTTCATCCTCATTTAAATGAAACGCAAATAGAAACAGCTTCTAAACAGTTACTTTCTAATAATAACAATGGCAAAGTTAAAGTTGGAGATACTGAAATCAGTATTGGTGATTTTGCATATTCTGTAGCTTTGTCAATTCAAACTATCAATTCGGAAACTTCACCGCAAGAAGAATTTTATCGGTGGATTGATGATGCTAAATTGGTTATTAGTGAAATGACTGATAATTGTATTAGTGATATAGATTTAAAACATCGAGAAGAATTTATTGCTAATATGGATCAGCGAGAAATTGAAATTAAAACTTGTATATCTTTATATGAATCAGCTGTATTATACGGGAGTTCTCAAATAAGAGAACAGGCACAAAAACAACTTGAATTTTTGCGAATGAAGTGGGCGAAATTGACGGAGCTTCGTAGTGCTGTGAAAAATTCAACCAAAAGTCGTTTACAAGTTATGTTGGAACCTAAAGTTACAGAAGAAGAACATGTGCGTGGCAAACTATATCTAATGACACTTCAGTATATGAAAAAAGGATTAGAAGTGCCCACAAGAATAAAACTTAAATTAGGTTTGACTTCCGCAGTCAATTTTGAACATGGAATTGCAGATGTATTAGTAAATAGAATTAGACCGGATACAACCAGCAAAGAAGATGTTATTACGAGGATAAATATACTTAGGGGTAGACAAAAGCCAAGTTATAGTACACAATTTAACCAGAACAGAATGTATTTTTCTACAGAAAAATTTTATAGTTTGATGGAAAAATATAATTCTAATGTCAATTTTTAGGAGAGTTAACATGGGTGGTTTATTTGAACCTTTTTTCTATATTATTGGTATCGTTGTTGATGCTTATTTCAAAATTGTAGTTGTAGAAGTTGTATTACATTGGTTAATTCATTTTAAGGTTCTTGAAGTATCCAATAAATATGCGCAAAAAGTAATGGAATTTCTAGAAATGGCAACACAACCTGTTTATGAAAAAATCAGAGCTAAAGTTCCTCCTATTGCCGGTTTTGATATATCGCCCTTTGTCTTGATGCTTATTTTGTTGTTTGTTGAACGGATTGTATATAGAATTGGTGAGATGTTGCTTTAATGCTAAGTTTTGTAGAAAAACATAAGAATGGTATGATTATAAGAGTTAGGCTTAGTCCTAACTCTTCTTCTTGTTCTGTAAATGGCATTATGGCTGCGGCTGATGGATATAAATTATTAAAAATCAGTGTTAATGCTATACCAGAAAAAGGTAAAGCTAATAAAGAATTAATCGAATTTATTGCTAAAAAACTTAAATTACCAAAATCAGCTATTGAAATTATTAGTGGAGATACAGAACGAGTTAAGCGTTTACTCCTTAATGGTAAATTTAATGAATTAGAAGAAAAAATTATAAATTGGTTGGAAGATATGGTTGATGCATAGTGAACATATAATTCTGGATGGTAAAAAGCTTGCTATTCAACTGCAAAATATATTAGCAAAAGAGATTGCGAGGTTACCAGCTTCTCCTACATTGGCTGTTGTTGTCATAGGCGATAATCCTGCCAGTGCAATTTATGTTCGCAATAAAGAAAAAGCGGCACAAAAGGTAGGTATCAAATGTATCGTATTAAAATTTGCGGAAGATATTACTCAACAAGAATTAGAAATACAAATAAAGCAACTTAATTTATCAAATGAAATAAACGGAATAATAATTCAACAACCGGTCCCTCAACATTTGGATATATTGAAATTATTAACTTTAATACATCCTCAAAAAGATGTTGACGGTTTTTCTCCGCTTAATTTAGGTTTATTAACAATGGGAGATACTCAAGCTATAAAAGCGGCAACTCCTAAAGGTATTATGCGTTTATTGCAAGAAACGGGGATTTCATTAAGCGGCAAAAATGCTATAGTTATCGGACGTTCTAACATTGTTGGTAAACCAATGGCGCAAATGTTGTTACAGGCAGATTGTACTGTAACAATTGCTCATTCTAAAACCCAAAATCTTTATCTCTTAGTAAAACAAGCTGATATTGTTGTTGCGGCTTGTGGTGTACCATATTTGGTAAAAGCTGATTGGATAAAAAATGGTGCAATTGTTATTGATGTCGGTATTAATAAAATCAATGGAAAGTTATGTGGTGATGTAGATTTTGAAGCGGTGAAAAATAAAGTTTCATATATTACACCAGTTCCCGGAGGTGTTGGACCAATGACCGTTACAATGTTATTACAAAATACATACGAGGCATTTATAAGGCAGAATTGCAAACAATAGTTAAGCATTTATCTTAAAAAAATACCTATTGAGATTATATATTTGTAATTAAAAATTAATTAAGTTTATTGAGGTGAAAAATGAAAAAATGCGGTAGGATTTTTATGCTTGATGATGATGTTCTTATGCTTGAAATGTATGCAACATTTTTACGAGCACATGGCTTAGATGTATTTGCCACTGACAACGCATATAAGATGATTTTATACACACGTGAAATTCATCCTAATGCCATTATTTTAGATGTAAATATGCCGGTTATGAATGGTTGTCAAGTGTTAGAAACCTTAAAGTCAGATAATAAACTTCAGGATATTCCGATAATTATGTTAACCGCAGCTGATGAAGTTCAGAAAGCAATTAAGTTGGGGGCGGCAAATTTTTTATTAAAACCGGTCGAACCTTTAAAACTTTTAGCGGTTATTGAAGATTATTGTGAATATTATGCCCAACCAGCACCTTGGCTGCTCAATAAAATACAATCAGACAGTAAAAAAATAAATTTTATTAAATAAATATTCAATCTTCTTTGTTAATTTAATGCATATTTTAATAAAGAGGACTTGTTATTAATGATGACTTCTATGAACCGTGCATGGCATAACCTAACATCTAAAATATATGACTGCATGATTGATCTTGCTTCTCGTCCAACAGCTATGTATTGGTTGTTTGCGGTAGCTTTTATTGAAAGTTCTTTTTTTCCTATACCGCCTGATATTATGTTAATTCCAATGGTTTTGGCAACTCCCAAAAAAGCATGGAAAATTGCAGGAATTGCTACTATTGCAAGTGTTTTAGGCGGATATTTGGGTTATGCTATCGGGGTATATTTCTTTGATTTGTTAGCCAAACCTTTGTTGGAGTTTTATGGCTATCTTAAACAGTTTGAAGAATTTCAAGGATATTATCATGAATGGGGAGCGTGGATTGTGTTTGGAGCCGGAATTACCCCATTCCCCTATAAGGTTATAACTATTGCCAGCGGAGTAGTTCATTTAGATTTGTTTGTATTCGGTTTTGCTTCTGTATTATCCAGAGGAATGCGTTTTTACTTAGTTGCTTGGTTATTAGCAAAATATGGACAATCGATGAAAATATTTATTGAAAAGAATCTGGGTATTCTTTCTGTAATGTTTTTATTACTATTGTTAGGTGGTTTTGCTTTGATAAAATTTATGTAGTATATTTATTTTTGTCTTTCTTGATTGTGAGTTTTCTCCTCCGGGCACCAGTGTGGTCGTCTTCAATAAGGGAGATACTTATTCAGTTGCTTGTTTGCAAAAGTAAAAAACTCTCCGTTAGGAGAGTTGTTATTTAGTCTTTGTGGCGGAAAGTAATTCGTCCTTTGGTTAGGTCATAAGGTGTCATTTCTATATCAACCTTATCGCCAACCATTACTCGAATACGGAACTTGCGCATTTTTCCAGCTGTATGCGCCAATATTTCTACTCCATTTTCCAGACGGACACGAAACATTGCATTGGGTAACTTTTCAATTACTTCCCCTGTTAATTCAAGAAGTTCTTCTTTACTCATTATAAAATCCTTAATTTATTGTTTTGTGTATTGTATAATCCTTAAATTTTGTTTTTGCAAATCATTTTTTATTATTAGTTAGTTTTTTTATCCATTTGTTCAAATTTTAAGGTAAAACAAGTTCCTTTTTGCAGTTGGCTTTTAACACTAATGTGTCCGGAAAATTTTTCGACAATTGATTTGACAATTGGTAGCCCTAACCCAGTTCCCGCAGCTCCTAGACCTTGTTGAGTACTATAAAACGGTTCGAAGATTCTTTGTATATCTTTAGAACTAATTCCGCAACCGGTATCAGTAAATGAAATGGTTATTGTATTTTTTCTTTTCTTTAATTCAATATTGAGTTCTCCGCCGCTAGGCATGGCTTTAATTGCATTTTGTATTAAATTTATTATAATCATTTTGATTTTTCATATCGTAAGAATATTTTATTATGGAAGAGTAGAAGTGTTACTGATAGGCCTTACCAAGATGGTAAATGGCGTTGGATGGTATATGATTTTGATTATGCTGCAGTA
>JAFTNB010000142.1 GCA_017452115.1 Alphaproteobacteria bacterium | reverse complement strand
GGATTCAACCCTCCTGTTAATGAAGAAAAACTAGCTGAAATTCAACAACAAATTGGAGAAAGAACTATTTGGTGTGCCAGCTCCACCCACAATGATGAAGAAATACGAATTGCTCAAGTTCATAAAAATCTCAAAAAACAAATACCGGATTTATTTACCTTAATTGCTCCACGGCATCCGCATCGTGGTAAAGAAATTCAAGATGCTGTCAATGTGCTTGGCTTAAAAACAGCATTACGTTCTGCTGGAGAAAAAGTCACATCGGAAACAGATATTTACATTGCAGATACAATTGGAGAACTCGGTTTATGGTATACAATTGCCCCTTTAATTTTTATTGGCGGTTCATTAATTCCTCACGGTGGGCAAAACTTTATGGAACCATCACGCTTTCGTAACGCCGTAGTTGTCGGTCCACACATGCACAATTTTACGGATGCCATGAATCGTGCCAAAAAAGCCGATGCCATTATTCAAGTAAGTGACAGCGAAAAACTTGAAGAAACAGTCGGACATCTATTATCCAATCCGGACTTGCTCGATGCCAAGCGCAGCCTTGCTTATAATTGGGCAACCGGAGAAGCAAAAGTTCTTGATGGTATTGTAAGTAAAGTTAAAGGTTTTATTTAAATGAAGACGCCAAATCACTGGAAAAACAAAAATTTTATTTCTTTGTTATTATCTCCATTTGGTTATATGTATGGATTTGTCACTCACCTTCGGCTTAAATATAAAACAAGCCGTAAAGTTTCTGTTCCTGTAATTTGCATTGGTAATTTAACCGCCGGCGGAACTGGAAAAACCCCCGTTGCAATCTCTATTGCCTCACTATTACAACAACAAGGTTTAACTCCATTTTTTGTTTCTCGTGGTTACGGAGGCAGCTTAAAAAATATTCTGGTAAACAGTTCTCTACATACCCCACAACAATGTGGAGATGAACCTTTGCTGCTTGCTCAACAAGCTCCTGTTGTTGTTAATCCTGATAGATTCGCTGGAGCAAATACAGCTATTAATAATGGAGCCGACATCATCATTATGGATGATGGATTTCAAAATCCTACATTATATAAAGATTTATCTTTCTTGGTTTTTGACGGAAGTTTTGGCGTCGGGAATGAGTTTTGTATTCCTGCCGGACCTTTACGTGAAAATATTACCGAAGGATTAAAGCGGGCTGATGCCATAATTATTATCGGAGAAGATAAATACAACCTTCAGCAAAGATTCAGTCTTCCTTGTTTTTGCGGAAAAATTAAACCGCAGCCACAAAATACTAAAAACAAAAAAGTTATCGCTTTTGCCGGTATCGGTAATCCGCAAAAATTTTATAATTCCCTAAAAGAGTGTGGATTTCATCTACTGGAAACCAATGATTTTCCTGATCACCACTATTACAATGAAGCAGAATTAAATCAGCTTATTAATAAAGCTCAACAACAAGATGCCATACTATATACCACTTCCAAAGACTTTGTAAAAATTCCCCAGCATCTGCAACAATATTTTCATGTTTTGGAAATCTGTATTAAATGGGAAAATCAGCAAGCTTTAATCGAATTTATTATTAATAGAGTAAAAAAATGAATACGGCTTATTGGAAATCTCCTCTTGGAATGATTGAAATTATAGAAAAAGACAATTTCATCATCAGATTAGATTTTTCCCAACAAAATAAAGAAAGCACTGATGTGCAATCACCTGTATTAATCAAAACAATCAAACAATTATCTGAATATTTTAACCAAACACGTCAAATTTTTGACATACCACTCAAACCAATTGGCACGGATTTTCAACTACGTGTATGGAAAGAATTACAAAACATCCCTTACGGAGAAACCAGAAGTTATCAGGATATCGCCCAAAACATACACAATGCCAAAGCTTGCCGAGCAGTAGGAATGGCCAACAACCGCAATCACATTGCAATTATCATTCCTTGTCATCGAGTTATTGGTAAAAACGGTGCGCTCACTGGATATGCTTCAGGATTAAACATCAAAGAAGCATTGCTCAAATTAGAAAAATCATTCTATAAATAGATATCCCCGAGTAAACTCGGGGTTCTATCAAGGATACAAACCTTCGGTTTGACCACGCTCGTTGGCGTGGAGACGGTATCTAACATACCTTTGCATTCAGCCCCCGATAAATCGGGGGTTTTCTGTAAGGCATTTAATAAAAAAGTGTTATAGAAAACATTATCTTTCTATAACACTTTTCATAAAATACCGAAATTAAACTTATATAAGTTTCAAACGAGAAATCACTCTTTCATTCCCAATCACCTGCATAATCGAGTACAAATCAGGACTTTCTCTACGTCCTGTAATCAATACACGCAACACTGTCGCCACATCAGAAACCGTACCTTTGTAAGCCATTTCCGGATTTTTCGTAATTTCTTTGGCATTTTTAGCATAACCATTAGCCAATGCAAATTCTTTTACCTTGGCAAACCATTCTTCTTTGCTATCCGCCGGATTATACAAGTTGACATATTCATCCGCAATAAATTTAACATCATCACGAGATAAATTAGGTAAAAGCTCAAATACATCTTCTGCCGTCAACTTAAATTCATCATCAAAGAAATATTTAATCTCCGGATAAATTGCCGACATCATATAATAGTCCTTACGAACTCTATCACAATTGCCTCGTTCAATATTCAGAATTTGCTTAAAATAATTAGATTTCTCATCCATTAATTTTTGCAAATTTCTATCATACTTCACCGCCCAATCATATAAGCGGTCATATAATTCATCAGCACTTAAAGTTGCGATAAATTCCTTACTGATATTCTCTAACTTTACAAAATCCAAAAGCGGACCGCTGTTATTCAAACGTTCAATTTTGAATTCAAAATCACGATAATTTTTATCCGGATTAGCTCTGATAAAATCCTCAAAATCAGAATTTGCCAAATTCATCAAATAATTAATCACCACTTCTTTCGGATAACCCTTTTCACCATAAAAAGCGATATTAGCTTCAGGATCTTTCCGTTTACTTAACTTACGGCGTGCTTCATCTTCAAGTTTTTGAATTGGTGCAATATGTCCGTATTTTGGAGGATTCCACCCCATAACTTGAAATAGTTGAATATGCAACGGCAAAGAAGACAACCACTCATCACCACGCAAAACATGCGTTGTTCCCATTAAATGATCATCCACTAAATGAGCAAAGTGATAAGTCGGCAGCTTATCTGATTTCATAATCACAATATCCAAATCATTTTCAGGAAAGAAACGCTTTCCACGGCACACATCTTCAATTGCAATTTTATACATATATTTCACCGGAGAACGGAAACGAATAACAAATGGTTTTCCGGCATCAAGATTAGCCTTAATTTGCTCTTCATTCAAATTACGACATTTTGCCCACATCCCATAATACCCTGGGCGACCTCCGGTTTTTGATTGACGCTCACGCATTGCATCAATTTCTTCTTCACTGCAAAAACAAGGATAAGCCAAACCTTTTTTAAGCCATTCTTTAATATAAGCCTGATAAATTTCCTTTCTTTGACTCTGAACATAAGGTCCGTAACTACCGACTTCTTGTTTATCATTCAGCGGACCTTCATCAAATTTCAAATCAAAATCCCCAAGTGCTTTAATAATAAACTCTGCCGCACCTTCAACTTCACGCTTGGTATCAGTATCCTCAATACGCAACATAAATACACCACCGGACTGGTGAGCAACTCTTTCCGAAATCAAAGCCGCATACACACTGCCTAAATGCATAAATCCGGTCGGACTGGGAGCAATACGAGTCACACATTGTCCTTCTGACAACATACGCGGAGGATATTTTTTCTCAATTTCTTCAACAGACGGAATCCCCTCACCCATTAAGCGGTCAACAATTTCATCACTCAAAGCCATTTTCTTATCTTTCCTAAATTATCAAATTCAACTTACGGGCAAAATACCACAATTTTATAATTTTTCAAGCTTATTACGCAAATTCCTAAAAATAACTTCCAACGACTTCGCCCAATTACGTAATACTGCAAAAACATATTTCAGCCCGCTGACTCGAAAACCAAACTCATTCCAACTGACAACTCTGCCCCGAAACAGTGCATGAATTTGTTCCAAATCGTTTTTATTCATATTAATTAAATCCGTCAAACATCTTTTATCTATTGGCATTCCGTGTTTTTTATTATTAAACCTAAACACTCTCACATTCGGCAAAGACATCGCTATCTGACAATCATGAACATCTGCTTGATTATAATTACCGACAAAATAATATATCGGAACATCAGCATTCTTCACATAATCTGCAATTTGTAAATATTGCTTTCTTTCAGACAACTCTTGCCCTTTAAGCATATATTTATCTTCTTTATAAGCTTGCCCGTTTGCTTCATAACAATATTTATCAAAGGCTTCAACATCAAATTGACCGGAAAACGACAACACATAATCAGCTTGATTTAAACTCCCAATTAAAGTTGCGGCATAACCGCCGGCACTGGAGCCAATCATAATCACTTTGGCATAACCTTGAGTTTTTTCTTTAATTAATTCTGCCAGTTTGACAATACTGTCAACTTGATTATTTATACCGTAAAAATAATACCGACACCATACATCACGCACAAAAATATGCAAATCAGCATTTTTAAGTTTATTCTTTTTCCATTCATAACGATTTTGCTCAATCACTCTGGTTTGAAAATTTGTTTTGCCGCGCCAATACAAACCATTACTCGAAAAATACACCACCGCAATTTTTTTATTCTCTGGATTTTTGGGAGTATATTCAAACTCAATATTGTCTTTTGAATATGCATCCCACAACAATTCAGTATCAATTTTATCTGCTTCCTCAAACAAATCATGAAGTTGATAAATTTTGCGAGGTTTTTCCATATTATTCTCCGCTAAAGACTATTTTTCATTGAGTAATGTTTGCTTCATTTCATTTCTGATTGCCGTTGTTGAGCGAATAGGCAAACCAGCAAAAGGCACACGCTTACCAACCTTATATTCAATTCCTTTCTGCTTGCAAAGTTCTCTCTTATCCAGCTTATCTCCATCTTCATTTACAAAAAATATATCCGGCTGAACTTCATT
>JAFTNB010000141.1 GCA_017452115.1 Alphaproteobacteria bacterium | reverse complement strand
TCGGCACGTTCTAATGTGATATTGAAGATGGTGTCATTACCTTTTAGAGAAGTATATTTGCCGTTATGCTTAATATAAGGACCAAATTTACCAATGCTGACTTCGATGTTATTTCCTAATTGTCTGGGTAAATTAATTAGAATAGTTGCTTGCTCCGGAGTCAGTTCATCTGCTGATATATTTTTAGGCAGGGCAACTCGTTTGGGCTTTTCTGTAGTTGCGGTTGCATCTTCTCCAAGCTGAACATAATACCCGTAAGGACCTTTTTTGAGATAAATTTTCATACCGTTTTGCTCACCAATGGTGCGGTCTTCTCCATTTTTGATTTTGGTGCCTTCAGCAGCTTCCTCATCGCTTGTGTCGACTAACGGTTTGGTGTATTTGCATTCAGGATAGCAGGAACAACCGATGAATGCTCCGAATTTTCCAAGTTTTATGCTTAAACGACCATTGCCGCATTCCGGACATACACGTGGATTAGAACCGTCTGCACGTGGTGGAAACAGGTGATAAGAAAGAGCTTCGTCAATACGTTCAATGACTTCAGTAATTTGTAACGGCTGTACTGATTCAACCGTCTTAATAAATTTACTCCAAAAGCCACCCAACAGCTTTTTCCATTCCATTTCGCCGTTAGAAACATTGTCCAAAAATTCTTCTAATTGAGCTGTGAAATCATACTCTACATATTTTTTGAAGAAATTTTCTAAAAAGACGGTAACAATACGTCCTCTGTCTTCAGGAATGAAGCGGAGCTTTTCAACACGGACGTATTTGCGTTCTTGTAGAACTGCCATAATACTAGCATAGGTTGAAGGACGACCAATTCCAAGTTCTTCAAGTTTCTTTACTAAGCTTGCTTCGGTATAACGTGGAGGAGGGGTAGTAAAGTGTTGTTCGGGGCGAATCTCGCCTTTTTCTACATTTTCGCCTTTTTCAACATTAGGCAGAATACGATTTTCATCATCTTCGTTATCGTCATCTTTGCTCTCTTGATATAGTTTTAAGAACCCATCAAAATCAATAACTTGCCCGTTAGCTCGCAATAGAATCTGTTTATCTGCGGAAATCGCATCAACCACAACTTTATCCAAAACAGCTGGATTCATTTGACAGGCAACAGTTCGTTTCCAAATCAATTCATAAAGTTTGTGGGCATCAGTATCGAGTTTGACTTCCAGTTTTTTAGGAGTATCCAAAATGTGAGCAGGACGAATCGCCTCGTGCGCTTCTTGAGCATTTTTAGATTTGGTTTTATATTCTTTAGCTACTTTAGGTAAATAAGCTTCTCCAAAATATTTTTCGATAGCTTCGCGGCAGGCGGCAATAGCTTCTTTGGAGAGATTTACCGCATCTGTACGCATGTAAGTGATGTATCCGTCTTCATAAAGCTTTTGGGCAACCTGCATCGTTTTTTTGGCAGAAAAACGAAGTTTACGAGCCGCTTCTTGCTGCAATGTAGAAGTAGTAAAAGGAGGAGCAGGATAACGATTGGCCTTTTTGCGTTCGACATTGTCAATGCTAAAAGTTTGAGCTTCAATTTTGGCTTTGGCATCAAGTGCTTTTTCTTCAGAATTGAGGTCAAATTTTTCTAATTTTTTGCCGTCTAAATTGATGAGGTGAGAGCGAATCAGAGCTTGTTTGGATGTCATCAAGTCAACATCGACAGTCCAGTATTCTTCTGATTTGAATTTTTCAATTTCTGTTTCTCTTTCACAAACCAAGCGCAAGGCTACAGATTGCACTCGTCCGGCAGATTTGGAACCGGGGAGTTTGCGCCATAAAACCGGAGATAAGGTGAAACCTACCAGATAATCGAGGGCACGGCGAGCCATGTAGGCAGAAACCAAGTTGTTATCAATTTCACGTGGATTTTTGATGGCTTCGGTGACGGCATTCTTTGTAATTTCATGGAAAACGACACGTTCGATTTTTTTATCTTTGATTTTTTTGCGAGCAATTAATTCTTCTAAAATATGCCAAGCAATTGCTTCTCCTTCTCTATCCGGGTCGGATGCGAGGACAATCGTATCGGCATCTTTGAGAGCAGTAATGATATCATTAAGGCGTTTTTTTCCACCGGAAGACAATTCCCAGCTCATGGCAAAATCTTCATCCGGTTTTACGGAGCCGTCTTTGCCGGGGAGGTCGCGGATATGACCAAAACTGGCAAGAACCTTATAATCATTGCCAAGGTATTTATTAATAGTTTTAGCTTTGGCGGGAGACTCTACGATAACCAGTTTCATTTCTCTTATACCTACCTATTTTATTAATGCGACACGATTGCCGGCAAGTCGTTCTATTTTGCCGTTAAGCTCAAGTTCCAGAAGTTGAAATGATACTTCCTGCGGATTTAAGCCTGTGCGGCGGATTATTTCATCAACGTATGTTCCTTGAGGGCTCAAACAATCTATTATATTAGAATCTGCCGGAGTAGTTTCAAGAATCTCTGTTGGTGGTTCTTTTGCCGGATAATCGGCATTTTTTTGCAACTTGTCAACATATTCTATGATTTGTTTTTGTTTTTCGGGATTAAAATTTTCTAAAATATCTGTTGCAGATTCAACTAATATTGCTCCTTCTTTGATTAATTTATTGGGGCCGAGGGAGCGTGCATCTTGTGGAGAACCGGGGATAGCAAAAATATCTTTGCCTTGTTCTAAAGCTAAACGAGCAGTGATAAGAGAGCCTGAATTAGTGGTAGCTTCTACGACTAATGTGCCTTGCGTGAGAGCAGAAACAATACGGTTACGTCGAGGAAAATTTTGGGCTTGAGCTTCAGTGCCGAGAGGATATTCGGAAATAACAGCTCCTTGTTCGCAGATTTGATGATAAAGATTTTGATTTTCAGCAGGGTAGACTATATCTACTCCTGTACCGAGAACAGCTAAGGTCGCTCCTTTTTGTCCTAATGCATACATGGCTCCTTTGTGAGCCGCCGAATCGATACCCCGAGCCATGCCGGAAACAATCAATATACCATTGTTGGTTAAATCATAGGAAATTCGAGAGGCGGTTTTGCGACCGTTGATTGAAGCATTGCGCGCACCAACCACAGCCAGAGATGCCGGAGCATTAAGTAATTCTGCATTGCCTTTGAGGTATATTAAAGGTGGGGCATCATGAAGGTTGCGAAAAGCTTCCGGA
>JAFTNB010000140.1 GCA_017452115.1 Alphaproteobacteria bacterium | reverse complement strand
TTGCGGAGATGGTAGAAGCCCATGGTATTGCATTTATTGGTCCTACTGTAGAACAAATGCGGTTAATGGGAGATAAAATTACTGCTCGTAAAGCCGCAATTGAGGCTGGTTTGCCTGTAACCCCGGGAAGTCCGGCACTTGAAAGCGTAGAACATGCAATCGAATGGGCAAATAAAATTGGCTATCCTGTCATTATTAAAGCTAAAGATGGCGGTGGTGGTAAAGGTATGAAAACCGCTTTTAATGATGATGAAATTAAAGAAGCCTATACGATGGCCAAAGCAGAAGCAAAAGCTGCTTTCCCGAGTGATGTTGTATATATGGAAAAATATCTGCAAAATCCGCGCCATATCGAAATGCAGGTTTTAGCTGATAAATATGGTAACGTTGTTCATTTGGGCGAGCGAGATTGTTCTATTCAGCGAAATCACCAAAAAGTTATTGAAGAATGTCCTTCTCCGGCGCTAAACCAACAACAACGTCAGGAAATTGGTGAAATTGTGCGAAAAGCAATTGAGAAAATAGGATATACTAACGCCGGAACACTTGAGTTTATGTTTGAAGATGGCAAATTTTATTTTCTTGAGATGAATACTCGTTTGCAAGTAGAGCATCCGATTACGGAAGCTATTAGCGGCATAGATATTGTACGCGAACAGATTCGTATTGCCAGCGGTGCAACTCTTGGATATACTCAAGATGAGATTCAGTTTAGCGGACATGCAATTGAATGTCGTATTAATGCAGAAAATCCGGAAACATTTGCTCCTTGCCCCGGTAAGATTACAGAGTGGCATGCTCCTGGAGGGCTGGGGATTCGTGTTGATTCGGAAATTTATTCTGGTTATTCGATTCCTCCTTTTTATGACAGCATGATTGCCAAACTTATTGTTCATGGAAAAACCAGAAATGCGGCATTAATGCGTTTGCGCAGAGCTTTGGAGGAATTTGTAATTGATGGTGTCCAAACAACAATTCCTTTGCATCAAGAAATTATTTCTCAAGCTGAATTTATTGATGGACAGTACAATATCCATTGGTTAGAAAAATTTATGAAGCAAAAGGCTGCTGAAAATAAAGAATAATTACTACTTTATCTAAAAAAACTCCTAAAATACTTCTGTGTTTTTAGGAGTTTTTTTGTTGTACATAAATTAATTACGAAGCAGATTCTTCAGGAGTTTCATGAGCGGCTAACCCTTTTGCAATATTCATGTTTATATCAATCAACACATTTAAACTTTCCGGTTTAGGCTCAATCATAATATCCATGGTACGTTTAAAGATAAATAATCCCAAATTTATAATATTAGCTCTGACTTCTTTAGGTTGAGGACAACTATCTTCTTGCATAGCCGAAACAATAATCGTCCATAACTTGCGATTACGTTCTAGAGCATCATCCAGTTCACCAACGCGATTATTCCAGTTTTCTTTTATTGCGTTTAATGCCGAAGCTGCTTTAATTAATGCTCGTGTTTCTAGTTCTGCTTGGTTCAAAGAATTAACTTCATTATTTGAATATCTTTGTACATTATCCATATTACTCATCCAAATTACAGTAAAATAAAAACTTTTTTAATATTATTATCATATATTATATTTATTAATATTGTCATAATATTAACATAAATATTAAAAATTTTAAAGGATGTTCATATGAGCAAAATTAAAAATATTTTTATTATGTTGGCAATTTTTTTGGGAATGACAGATTCTGTATATGCTGTCGTAAATTTTAATAAAACCGATAAAAATTTGGTGCTGACATACACAAGTTTTATGGATTATCCTCCCTTTGGTGATTACCATGTTAAAAAAGAGAGATGGGGTGGAATTACCGAAAAATATGATACTGTTTTTAGTAGCTTTGCTGACAAATTTTTTAATAGTTTAGATGTGCATTTTAAAACTCTCAAAGATAAAGACTATAGCAACTTAGTGCGTAGGGTGCGTGCCGGCGAAGCTGATATTATCTTTGGTACATATTATAACACCAAGCAATATGACGGTCTTGATTTTGTTATGCCTGCAATTATTGATAATCCGGTTGTCTTAATTATGTTGCCCTCCAATGTTAATAAAGTTAAATCATTATCTGATTTGCAAAAACTAAAAGGAGCAATACTTGCCAAGGATAAATTTAATGATTTTGTTAAATCTGAATTAGAAAAATATAATATTAGTACAGAAAAAGAAAGTTTGGAAGTTTTTCGCAAATTATTTGTCGGAGAAATAGATTATATTTTTGCAACTTACTATTTTGGTGTAATAGAGGCTTCAAAATTAGGTTTAAGAAATAGATTAAGTATTTCTAAACAAGCAATTTGGAATATGCCGATGTTTATTGGTGTTGCTAAAACTTCTCCTCATCATAAATCGATAATGCAAAGTCTAATTAATTTTTCTGAAAAAACAGAAAACAAAAAAATATTGACAGATGCATTGGCTGATAAAGTTCGAGAATATGAGCAAAAAAGTTTACGTATTACACCTCCTATTTTCTCAAAATAAATTATAATAGAAACTTGACCTTTTATTTATTCCGGTTAAATTGAATCTATACAGTTAATTTGAAAGCATAAAACATGGTATTACTTATACATCATCCGGTTTCTCCATATTGTCGTAAAATACGAATAATAATGAGCGAAAAAAAAGTTTTATTTGGATTAAAAGAAGAAACACCATGGAATTTATCTTCAGATGTTTATAAGTTGAATCCGGCCGGTGAATTGCCGATTTTTATAAATGATGGGCATATAATCTCTGGCCATTATCCAATTTGTGAATATTTAGAGGAGATGGTTAACGATAATCCTCTTTTACCAAGCGCGCCTAAAGACAGAGCCGAAATAAGACGTTTAATATCTTGGTTTGATGATAAATTTTATCGTGAAGTGTATAAAAATATTGTTACAGAAAAGATATATAAACGTTTTAGTCAAGGGCTGGCTCCTGATTCTAGAATACTAAAAAATGGTCTGAATAATTTAATGTTTCACTTAGAATATATAGATTGGTTGTCTGAACACCGCAATTATATCGGCGGAACTGAATTTTCTTTAGCGGATATTGCCGCTGCGGCGCATCTTTCAATTATAGATTATCTTGGCGATGTTCCGTGGGAAAGCTTTAAAAATGCCAAGATATGGTATTCAAAAATCAAATCAAGACCAAGCTTTAAGGAAATTCTTAAAGATACAATTAAAGGAATTTTACCGGCTAAAAATTATACTAATTTAGATTTTTAGGAGTGTGCATGAAATTACTGAAATACTTTCAGGTATTAGTTTTGTTAATTCTAGGGGCTTGTACGTCTTTTTATGATGATGAAGCTCAAGGACAAATTGTCTATCATTGGGAAAGACCGCGTACAGGTGTTATTAAGTTTTCACGTGACCATTCAGAATGTTTACGTCAAGCTGAAAATTGGAGTTGGGCGCCTGATTTGAACAGTTGGTTTTATTCAGAAGAAGCCAAACTTAATATTCGGGCTGATTGGCATGCTGAACGAGGCATATGGGCAACATATGTTCCATATGCCGGAGCTCAACCTCTAATTGTTAATTCATTGCGTGATGATGAAGATATAAAACCTCAAAAATATCGCGAATGTATGGAGGACAGAGGTTATACTCATCGGAGTTCAGATATTCCTGAAACTTCAAATTTATACATATACAAGCCTCAGCGTATGTTGCAAAATAAGCCTTTCGGTAATAATGATTTTTAATTTTGTGAATATGTGCTTTTTTATATTTCCCTAATTAGGATTTTTGCGTTAATCATATCTTCGGGGAATTAATTTATTACAAATTTACAGATTGGGGAATCTCGTGAATAATTTTTTGCAAAGCATTAAAAATCTATCAGCCGGAAGATTGGCTTCAATTGTTGCGATTATTATCTTTTTACTTAGTTTTTTTGCATATATTGCAATGCAAATGGGAGGAACTGAGTATGGAGTCTTATATACGGATTTGGAATTGGAAGATGCCAAACAGATTGTCAGTCGTCTTGAAACTTCAAATGTAAAATATCGTCTTGCAAAAAACGGAACAGAGATTCTTGTGCCCAAAGATTCGGTTAATAAAATGCGAGTTGATACAGCAGAATTAGCCCTTGCTTCTAAAGGGTCAAATGTCGGTTATGAAATTTTTGATAATGCAGACGCTTTAGGAACAACCAGCTTTGTGCAAAATGTAAATTTAGTGCGTGCATTGGAGGGCGAGCTTGCTCGTACGATTCGTTCTGTCGATAATATTAAAAGTGCTCGTGTTCATTTAGTTATGCCTAAACGCGAAATGTTTTCTCGAGAGGAACAAGCTCCTACAGCATCTGTAATTATAAAAACCTATCAAGGACAATTAAATCCACAAAGTATTGTGTCAATTCAACGTCTTGTTGCCGCCGCAGTTCCCAAACTTGATGTTAAAAATGTTTCTATTGTTGATGCGGCAGGCAATTTACTTACATCTAATGGTGAAGATGAAGAGTTGATTCAAAATAATAAGAATGAAATGCAACGCCAAGAACAAGAACGTAAAATGGCTGATTCTATTCAGCGCTTATTAGAAAAAAGTATTGGCTATGGTAAAGTTCGCGCAACCGTAAATATAGAAATGGACTTTGATAAAGTTGTTACTAATGAGGAAATATATGATCCGGATAGCCAAGTTGTTCGTTCACAGTCTTCGTCCAGTGAAGATGGCAGTAGTAATGAGAGTGAAAAAGGGGTAACAGTTGCCCAGAATATTCCTAATGGTGATGAAGTTTTAGGAGGAAATAATACATTCTCCCAAACTTCTCGTACTGAAGAAACTGTTAATTATGAAATTTCAAAAGTCGTTCGTAATAAGGTACGCAATACCGGAATTATCAAACGCTTAACTGTAGCAGTTATGGTTGATGGTGTATATGAAAAGGATAACGAGGGTAAGCAGGTTTATCGTGAACGTACTAAAGAAGAAATGGAACAACTTACAGCATTAGTTCGCTCAGCTGTTGGCTATGATGCGGATAGAGGGGATATGGTTGAAGTTGAAAATATGCGCTTTGTAAGTGTTGAAGCTGCTCCGGAAGAAAAAGAACCGGTTATTTTCCTTGGCTTTACTAAAACGGAAGTAATGCGTATGCTGGAAGGACTAGGGGTTGCAATTGTAGCTATTTTAGTTATTTTATTGGTAATTCGCCCATTGATTAATAATGCTTTCGATACCGGAAGCGGAGCAGATAGCCGTCTGCTTGGAGATGGGACGGATGAAGAAAACTTACTTCTTTCCAACTTCCTCAATGATGATGACGATAATTTAGAAGAATTGATTAATATTAATAAAGTTGCCGGAAGGGTTAAGGTATCTTCACTTAAGAAAATTAATGATATGGTTGCTAAAAATCCGGATGCTGCGGTTAACGTTATTCGTAGTTGGCTCTATCAAAATGACAATTAAAGCAATGGGAATATAAATATGAAACAAAATGTTGTTGAGGATTATAATCTGATTTCTGGTCAACAAAAAGCGGCAATTCTGATGTTGTCATTAGATGAAGAGCGTTCTTCTGCTCTGTTTTCAATGATGGATGATGAAGAGATTAAAGAATTATCAGTTATCATGGCCAGTCTGGGGAAGGTAAATTCTTCAGTTGTTGAACAATTATTTCAAGAATTTACCGATCGTTTATCTAACAATAGTTCTTTGATGGGAACATATGAGAGTACGGAAAGATTATTATCTAAGGCACTGGATAAAGATAGAGTTGCTGCAATTATGGATGAAATAAGCGGACCTGCCGGACGCACAATGTGGGATAAATTGGGTAATGTTAATGAACATGTGCTTGCAAATTATATCAAAAATGAATATCCGCAAACTATTGCTGTTATTCTGTCTAAAATTAAAGCCGAGCATGCTGCTAAAGTTATTGCCTTATTGCCTGAAAATTTTGCTATGGAAATCATTATGCGTATGTTGAGAATGGATTCTGTTCAGAAAGAAGTTTTAGACAGTTTGGAAAAAACCTTGCGTAAAGAATTTATGAGTAATCTCTCCAAATCTACTCGTCGCGATTCGCATGAACTTATTGCCGATATCTTCAATTCACTTGATCGCAATACCGAAACCAGATTCATGGAAGCTTTGGAAGAACGTAATCGCGAAAGTGCAGATAGAGTTAAATCTCTTATGTTTACCTTCGAAGATTTGGTTCGTGTTGATGCCCAAGGTATTCAGATATTGCTGCGTAATGTCGATAAAGATAAACTGGCTGTTGCTCTTAAAGGTGCATCAGATACTATTAAAGAACTCTTCTTCAGTAATATGTCATCACGTGCCGGTAAAATTATTAAAGAAGATATGGAGGCTATGGGCCCTGTTCGTTTGCGAGATGTTGAAGAAGCACAACAATATATTGTTAGTACAACCAAAGAGCTCTCTAATGCCGGAGAAATTGTTATCAGCGAAGGCAAAGATAATGATGAACTTATTTATTAGTTGGGATAAAAAACAATGGTTGCCTACAAGAGATTTGAGTTTGATAATTTTGTAGTCGATGACGAAGAAGATAATGTCATCACGACCATAGAATCAGAACCCGCATTGTCAGTTTCAGAAGATATTATTGAACCGGTTGTTGAAGAAGAAACTATAGCTCTTTTAGAACCTGAGCCGGAACCTGAAATAGAAGTCATAACTTTTAGCGAAGAGGAATTATCTGCAGCCAAAATTCAAGCAGAGCAAGAAGGGTATAATAAAGGCTATCAGGCTAAAAGTGAAGAACTGGAAAATACAGTTAATGAATTATTGTCTGATATTAATAACAAGTTATCAGCAATGTTTTCGGCACAAGACAAATTTCAAGAAAAAATTGAACAAGATTTTATAAAATTTAATCGTACAATTCTTCAAAAACTTTTGCCGGAATTGAGTGATGAATATGCTGTAGATATATTAAATCGCTTTTTAGCTAATAATTTTTCTAATTTCAGAGCTGAACCTAAATTATCTTTTTTCTTTAGTCCTCAAATTGCCTCATCTATGCAAGAACAAGTTGCTAAACTTGCCCATATTCATGATTTTGAGGGTAAAATATCTTTACATAAAGATAATACTTTAAGTCTTTCCGCTTGCCGAATTGAGTGGGAAAATGGCGGAGTCAGCTATAGTCCTGATAATTTATTGGAAAAAGTTAATAATTTGCTTGAAGAAAATACTTCAAAAAACTAATCTAAACTAAATATATATAAGCATTTGAGGGGAATATTTATGACAAATGAGCTAAACTTAGATGAAATGGATGAGAGCAGTGTTGTTAACAGTGATCCTGTTTTGAAGTCTGAGAATGGAATAGAAAGCTATGATATTCCTAGCTCGACCAGTGATTTAGAAGCTGTTTATGAAATTCCGGTTAAAGTATCTGCTATTTTAGGTAAGACAAACATGAAAGTTAGTCAGTTAATGAAACTTAATAAAGGGGCGATAATTGAACTGGATAGAAAAGTTGGTGAAGCAATAGATATTTATGTAAATAATAATTTAGTTGCTCGAGGTGAAGTTGTAGTAGTAGATGACAAGTTAGGTATTACTATGACTGAAATTGTAAAATCTGTTTCCAAATAAACAGGGTAGGGAAATGGAACTTCTGATTGTTGGGACATTAGATGGGCAAATAGGAGCCGCCAGTAAGATAGCAATTGCTCAAGGCGGACAAGTTTCTTTGGCCCAAGACATTGAAAGTGCTCTCAATATTTTGCGTTCCGGCAAAAATATTGAGTTGGTAATGATAGATGTCAAATTGGATGTCTATAAATTTATATCATCGTTAGAAAAAGAACGTATTAATGTTTTAGTTGTCGCTTGCGGAGTTGCAAACGATACCAGTCTTGCGGTTAAAGCTATCAAAGCAGGCGCCAAAGAATATATACCGCTACCACCTGATGCAGAATTAATCGGTGCGGTTTTGGCGGCAGCAACTCGTGAAAATCACGCATTAATATATGGCGATAAAAAAACTGAAGCTATTTTAAAGATGGCTAAACAAATCGCCCCGTCCGAAGCTAGTGTTTTTCTTACCGGCGCTTCAGGTACCGGTAAGGAGATTTTTTCTCGTTTTATCCATGATAATTCCAAACGTGCCAATAAAAAATTTGTTGCTGTAAACTGTGCTGCAATTCCGGAAACTTTGTTAGAATCAGAACTTTTTGGCTATGAAAAAGGTGCTTTTACCGGTGCTGTTGCCAGACGTATTGGTAAGTTTGAAGAAGCTTCCGGCGGAACTTTGCTGCTGGATGAAATATCCGAAATGGATATTCGTATTCAAGCCAAGCTTTTGCGCGCTATTCAAGAAAAGGAAATTGATAGAATTGGCGGTAAAACACCGATTAAAGTAGATACCAGAATTATTGCCACGTCTAACCGCAACTTGGCGCAATCAGTTAAAGACGGTGCTTTTCGTGAAGATTTATATTATCGCCTTAATGTTGTGAATATTAATATTCCGGATTTAAAAGACAGACCTGAAGATGTTCCTGTTTTGGCTAAACATTTCATCAAAAAATATGCCGAATTGAATGGTTTGCCCATGAAAGATTTATCTCAAGAAGCAGCTGCTTTGTTGGATAATTATTTATGGCCGGGTAATGTTCGCGAGTTAGAAAATACAATGCACCGTGCTGTATTGTTGTCAACTGGAGATGAAATTGAGGCATCGGCAATTATTCTTACTGATGTTTCTGCCATGCGTAACCAACAGTCTGAACGTAATACAGGCACAGAAGTAAATTATAGCGGAGCCGGACAAACTTTGGCAGGGATGGAGCGGAATTTAATTATTGATACTCTCAAGCATACTTTCGGTAACCGTACTCAAGCTGCAAATTTGCTGGGAATTTCAATTCGTACTTTGCGTAATAAACTAAAACAATATCAGGAAGAAGGTTTTGACGTGCCTGAGTCCAATGGATAGGATGTGCTAACAAATTATGGCAAAAAAAACAGAAAATATCAGCAGCTCAATATTTGGCGGACGCTCTTTTAAGGATATGATAATATCATCGACCAAACGCGGTGATATTTTCTTCGCTTTGGCAATTGTGTTGATGCTGGTGATTTTGATTTTACCGATGCCGGCATGGTTGTTGGATATTGCATTGGCTCTTTCCATTACGATGTCTTGCATTGTGTTAATGACAGCCATATTTATTGAGAAACCTAACCAGTTTAGTGCTTTCCCACTTGTTTTGTTGATAACTACGATGTATCGCTTGTCTTTAAACTTGGCTTCTACCCGTCTGATTTTAGCCAACGGATACATGGGACCTGCTGCTGCCGGTGATGTTATTAAGGCTTTTGGCGGATTTATTATGGGTAACAATTTTGTTATCGGCGTAATTGTTTTTGCCATTCTGGTTTTAGTAAACTTTGTTGTTATTACTAAAGGTTCAGGGCGTATTGCAGAGGTTGCGGCTCGTTTTGCTTTGGATGCTATGCCGGGTAAGCAAATGGCAATTGATGCGGATTTGTCATCCGGTTTAATTACAGAAGACGAAGCTCGTGCCCGCCGTGAAGATTTATCTAAAGAAAGTTCTTTCTATGGGGCTATGGATGGTGCTTCCAAGTTCGTACGTGGAGATGCCATTGCCGGTTTGATTATTACTTTTATCAATGTTGTTGCCGGTATTATTATTGGTATGGTTCAAAACGATATGAGTTTTTCTGATGCCGGAGAAACTTATACTCGTTTAACTGTTGGTGACGGCTTGGTTAGCCAAGTTCCTGCTTTAATTATTTCCGTTGCTGCAGGTATACTGGTGTCAAAAGCCGGTATGACCGATTCTACGGACAAAGTTTTGTTTGAACAGGTAACTAATTATCCTAAAGCTTTAGGTATGAGTTCATTCTTGGCATTGGCGTTGGGAATGCTCCCCGGAACTCCTGCCGCCCCGTTTCTTTTACTCTCTGCTCTTACTGGTATTACAGCCTATTATTTGGATAAACAGCAAAAAGCCGCACAGGCTCGAGCCCAAGAAATTCTTGAACAAGAGCAAAAGAAAGGCAAAGTTACTAAAGCTGCTGATGAACCGATTGCTACAGCTCTGCGTATGGATTTGATACGTTTAGAAATCGGTTATGGCTTGCTTCCGTTAATAAATGAAGAAGCCAATAAAAAACTAACAGATCAGATAAAAGCTTTGCGCCGTGCGTTAGCTTCCGAGTTAGGATTTGTTATGCCTTCGATTCGTATTCAAGATAATATGCAATTGGAAGCAAATGAATATCATATATATATTAAAGAGGTTAAAGCCGGAAAAGGCGAGCTGCGTCCTACTCAATTGTTAGTTATGGATCCTCGAGGAGAACCTATAACTCTCCCAGGGGAACAAACATATGAACCGACATTCGGCTTGAAAGCTATGTGGATTGATCAGAACTATCGCGAAGAAGCTATGTTCCGCGGTTATACCGTGGTTGATCCTGCTACCGTAGTTACCACTCACATTACCGAATTAGTAAAAGATAATATGCCTGAATTATTGTCTTATGCTGAAACTCAAAAACTATTGGAAGAAATGGATAAAGAACAGCAAAAACTTGTTAAAGAGCTTATTCCGAGCAAAGTCAGCCTTGGTGCAGTACAAAGAATTTTACAAAATTTGTTGCAAGAGCGAGTATCTATCCGTGATTTGCCTACTATTTTAGAAGGGATTTCCGAAGCAGTATCTTCTACTCATAGCCTTATGTTGATAACCGAACATGTACGTACTCGTCTTGCTCGACAACTATCCAATGCTAATTCTAATGAATTTGGCGTTATTCCGCTTATTACTTTGTCGCCGGAATGGGAACATGCTTTTGCCGAAGCTATTGTTGGTGAGGGAGATGACAGACAATTGGCTATGGCACCAAGTGCATTACAGCAATTTATTACAAAAGTTAGAAATTCGTTAGAAGAATTAGCCGTCAAAGGTGAAACAGCGGTATTGTTGACCAGTCCGTCCATTCGTCCGTTTGTTCGTTCTATCATTGAGCGCTTCCGTCCACTTACCGTAGTAATGTCACAAAATGAAATTCACCCCAAAGCCAAAATTAAAACGGTTGGTCAGATATAGCTTTAGGAGTAACGGATGAGGATAAAAACATTTACAGCCTCCGGTAATCATGAAGCTTTTGCCATGGCGCGTGAAATGCTGGGGGATGAGGCAGTTATTCTTTCCACCGAAACCTTAACTGACGGTCAAGTACAAATTACAGTCGGTATAGATGAAAATGAAGAAATCTGTTTTAATGATAAGCAGGAAGTGGAAATAAAAGATATTTCTACTCGTTATACCGATAGATTGCTTCGCGAAAGTCTTGAATATCACGATACTTTAGACTTAGTTAAACAACGTATTCTTGCTATGGTGCGAAAGATTAGTATTGAAAAAGAAATGTATGATGATAGTAAACTTTTAGAATTTGCACTCAAAGATTTATATAATTTTTCGGATATTTTTCATAATGGTATAAAATGTAAGATTTTTATGGGTGGACCTGGTGTCGGCAAATCTACTGCTATCGCTAAAGTAGCAGCTCAAGCTAAAATTAATAATTTGAGCTGTTGTATTATTTCTACGGATAATATACGGGCAGGGGCTAATTCCCAATTAGAAGCATTTGCTAAAATTTTGGAACAGGATTTTTATTTTTGCAAAAGTGAGCGCAATTTATACGAATTACTTCAAAAAGCCGATACGGCTTATGATTTAATTTTGATAGATACTCCGGGAATAAATCCGTTTCTTTCCGAAGAAGTGGATAAGGTTAGTCGTTGGATTGAAGTTATAAAAGGAGAGGGAATATTGGTTCTTTCTGCCGGAACAAATACGTATGAAGCCATTGAAGTAGCCGAGGTTTTTACTGAATTAGGAGCCAAAAAATTGCTGCCTACGCGTTTAGATTTAACCAGAAGAATTGGTTCCGTTTTATCTGTAGCTGCTTGCTGTGAATTGGATTTTTGTGTAGGGAGTGTAAGTTCAAATATTGCAGGTGGAGTTTCAGAAATCACTCCGAATGGACTGGCAAAACTTATTTTAGCGTAATATATGTTATAAAGAAAAGAGGAAAACATGGAACAAAATGCAGAAGAACTAAAGATTATGCCTCGAGGACAAATGCCTCACCGTCTTCGCAAAGGACAGAATATGATTGCTGTTGCTTCTGGCAAAGGTGGTGTAGGCAAAACATGGTTTTCTATTACTTTAGCTCATTCTTTGAGCATATTAAAGCAAAAGGTACTGCTTTTTGATGGAGATTTAGGGTTAGCCAACATTGACATCCAACTTGGATTATTAGCCAAGAATGATATTGGAAGTGTTGTTTCTGGTACCATGACATTAAATCAGGTTATACATCATTATGAGAAAGGTCACTTTGATATTATTGCCGGTCGTTCCGGTTCAGCCGGACTTGCATCAATGCCTATTGGGCGGTTACAGCTTTTAGGAGAAGATTTAAATGTTTTAGCTTCTTCTTATAATAAAATTATTTTGGATATGGGAGCTGGAGTAGAAAAGCCGGTACGTATTTTATCAGGTTTGGCTGAAAAAATTATTGTTGTTTGTACTGATGAGCCAACTTCTTTGACAGATGCTTATGCATTTATCAAAATCATGACGATGCAGTATACCAAATGCGATATCAATATTGTAGTTAATCAGGCAAACTCTTTACGAGAAGGACAACGTACTTATGATACTTTAGTTAAGGCTTGTAATAATTTCTTAAAAATTAATCCTCCGTTACTGGGTATAGTTCGCCGTGATACCCGAGTTCGTGATGCTATTCGTAACCAAAGTACTATTTTTAACCGCTATCCGACATCAGAAGCCGCAGAAGATGTGTATGCCATAGCTAAAAGGCTCTTACAGAATGACTAATGTATTGCCTCCTCTCAATCAGCCGACTATTGATATCGGAAGCAGTACCGGTAATTTTACCGGAAGTATTGATAATGCTGCTACAAATATTAATATAGGTAATTTGAGTGTGGGGCAGCAGATTACCGTACAAATAAATCCGCAAAGTTTGACGCAGATAGGTAATAATTTTTTATTTAATTTGGATTTGTCTTTGCCTGATATAAATGGCAACACTCAAACTGTTACAGCCGCAGTTGAATTGCCGCCGCAATTAAAGCTCCCTCCTCAAACTACAGAAATGCAAATTCGAATTATTGCTCATACATCGCAAAAACTGGATTTTCGTATTATCAATATTGCCGGAAAACCAACTTCTTCTTTGGTGTTGCCTACAGAATCGTTTAAGAGTGTAATGACAAATTCTTCAGTGATTGCTGATAATACATTGCCGACTGTCATAAATATTCAAAAACATCCTTTGCTGCCATTAAAACTTCAGCCTTTAGTTGAACAAATTATTACGCAATCTCCGCTGTCATCTCGGCAAGTAGCTGAATTTACACAGTCATTACCTGATTTCCGAATTAAAACAGAAATTACACAAGTTCAACCGCAACCAGCTGTTCAACAACCGCAGACTGCATCGGTTACTGTTTCTTCGGCACAGTTTTCACAGTTACCGCCGGAAATTGCGGATAAATTAGCTCAGACAGTACAAAATTTATTACAAAATATTGTTCCTACGGATATAAATACACATCAACCTATGCCGTCAAATGCTGTATTGCCTCAGACGACGCAACAATTTTTACCTCTTACCGCTTCATCTTCAGTTTATTCTTCGGTAGAGCAAATTTTGCAGCAATTAGTTGGGCGTGAACTTCCGGCACAGGTAATTGAAAAAGGAGAATTAAAGGTTTTACAAACCCCTTTGGGAGAAATTATACCGGAACTTCCTTTGAAATTAGAAGTAGGAGATCAGCTTTTATTGAAAATAAGTGAACTGATTATTCCTCATGAAGATAATAAAGTTGCAAAAATTTATTCTCCGATTACCAATAAAATTATTGATATTATTAAACCTTTACAAGGACAAATTATTCCGGAAGTTTTTACAGCTTTAATTGAAAAAATACCCACAGATAATCCCAAAATGCTCTCTAATATTATTTCATTTCTTAAAGCTGCTGCCAGTGAAAATATTGTCGATTGGCTCGGTGGTGAAATTGTTGAGAACCTACGCTTATCAGGACTTGAGGGGCAAGAAAGTTTAAATCGTTTGGAGAGCCTGCTTATTGGGCGCAAAGAAGAAAATAGTCAGTGGCGGATTATTGAGGTGCCTTTTTATGATACTGAAAATTTACGACAAATCAGAGTTGCTATTCGTAAATATACCAAGGAAGGCGCTTCTCGCCGTTCACGGCAAGCCAAACCAGATGCGGCACGTTTTGTTATAGATACAACTTTTACGGCTTTAGGAGCTTTCCAGTTTGATGGTTTTTCCATAGCCAAAGACAAACGCTTTGATTTGATTATTCGTACCGAAAAAGATATAAGTGAAGATTTTTGCTCTCAAATTATGTGTTTATTTCGAAATTCATTATCAGCAGTAGATTATGCCGGCAATATCCGCATTAATATTAAAGAAAAGTTTATAAAATTATGTGAAGATAATTCGGAAACAACGATTCTTCAGGATGGATTATATATATGACTAGCCATGATTCCTTAGGATATTATGAAATATTAGGATTAACTTCCTCTGCAACAGATGGGGAAATTAAGCAAAATTATCGTGAACGAGCTAAAATTTGGCATCCCGACCATAATAAATCTGCTGAAGCACTAGAAAAATTTCAAAAACTTTCGATTGCTTATGAAGTATTACAAGATACATCTCGGCGCCTTTTTTATGATTTATTAAGTCAAATATATAATGCGCATAATTTTCCTGATATGGAAACACTCGCTGCATATAAAGATAGAGCCGGACAAGAAAATCCTTTTATTCGCACTATCTGCCAACAGAAAGTAATTGGTAAAGTATTTAAAAGTACTTTTCGTCAAGATAATGATATTTGTAGTCCTTCCGAAGCATCTGCATTAGTGTTGAAAACTTCAATTAGTAATTGGCTTCTTGGCTGGTGGGGAATTAAAGCTTTTGTGCAAAATATTCAAGCTATTACTCATAATTATGTATCCATAAATCGTAATGCGAATAAAAATCTTACTTTGCTGATTCATAATGCGGTTGCCTATTATAAAGACGGAAAAATGGATAAAGCTTGTGTATCTGCGGCTCAAGCTAAAATTTACGCTAATGAAGAACAGAAATATATGTTGGATAAGTTTATCCGCTTAACGGGGTTCAGTGCAGATAAATTTCGTTATCCTGCATGGAATTATGCTCGGCTCAAGCTGTTACAGTTAATTATGCCTATTTTGTTGGGTTTTGGTATATTATTATCTACCACCTCAACAATTATTACACAGGCAGATTTAGATAAAATTTTTGCCAAGAAGAAGGAAATTACCTATTTTCAGACGGTTGAATATAATAATGGTGGTGAAACATATAATGATGTCGTCATTTCTAAAATTATGAATATTCCGATTAACTATAACGATAATAGTAAAATTTTCCATCTTAAAAAAGATGTTGATGTCAAATATGGACCGGCAGATAAGTTTGATACTCTTATTCAGTTATCTGCAGGGCATACTAT
>JAFTNB010000139.1 GCA_017452115.1 Alphaproteobacteria bacterium | reverse complement strand
ATTGTCTGTCTGCTTTATATAAAGAATTAGCATCATAAGGCTGGCGCGGAGTTATAATATTGCCATCGGGCATTTTGAGAGTGCCATCAGCGTAAAGGGTAATTTTGAAAATATCTTGCTGTTCAAAACGCTGATTGATTAAATTGCACTGGTCATAGCCATCCATTTGTTTGGAAAGATAAGTATTGGCTTTGGATTCATTATATACGTAGGCAGCTTCAGTAAGCAAATCTTGATTAGGAGATTTGGTAATGATAATAGCTCGAGCCAACATCTCAAATGTGGGATGTTTAGAAGAGCCGCAAGCCATACCTTGTCCGGAAATAATTCCCAAAGCTTTTATTTCTTCTAAATATGACATTTGGGCTTGTGTATTGGGGCAGATGAATAATGCTAAAATGCTAATGAATATAATGTTTTTCATTATCTATTCCTTGTTAATTTGTGCAGAGTATAGGGGATTTTTATTTGATATGCAAAATCTTTTTTAATTATTTGTAAAATTTTGGTTGACAAAGCCGGAGAAATGACATAAGTTGCGAGCAAATTAAGAAAAAAGGAAATAAAAATGAAAGTTTGCAGTTCTTTGAAGTCTAAAAAAGTTCGCGACGGAAATTGTATCGTTGTTCGTCGTAAAGGACGTTTGTATGTTATTAACAAGAAAAATCCTAAAATGAAAGTTCGTCAGGGTTAATTTTTGTTGTGTTTTGTTAAGACTTATTAAAAAAGTGCCAGTTATTTGCTTGGCACTTTTTTGTGGTCTGTATATTTTTATGGAGAAATTGTTGATAAGTTTTTATATTTAATCCACAAGCAAAATCAAGCAAAATCAAGCGTTGTAAGAAAAATATAGAGAGTAAAATAAACAGACGAAAAAAATAATGCTTGCCAAGTTTGATAAATTTGTGCTAACAACTCTATCACAGGCCGTGTGGTCTGAATAAATTTTGTTTTAATCTTTTATTGAGGTTTATCATATGACTGATACAGCTAATCGCGTTAAAAAAATTGTTGCAGAACACCTTGGTGTTGAAGAATCTAAAGTAACAGATAACGCCAGATTCATTGACGATTTGGGCGCAGATAGTTTGGATACAGTAGAATTGGTTATGGCTTTCGAAGAAGAATTCGGTGTTGAAATTCCGGATGAAGCTGCTGAAAAAATTCTTACTGTTAAAGATGCTATTGACTATCTTTCTAAAAATGCGTAAGTCTTTTGTGACTTGTACAATTGATGAAACTCGCTTGACTTATGGCGAGTTTTTTCATATAAGAAATGAAGTTTGCATATGTTATGCTGTATATTTGTAACTTTTTATGAGGTTTTTTAATGAGAAGAGTTGTTGTTACCGGTTTGGGGGTGCTTTCTCCTTTGGGCAGAGGTGTTGAACATAACTGGAAATGTCTTATGGAAGGAAAATCAGGGATTAAAAAAATTGAGAATATTGATTTGAAAGATATCCCTGTAGCTATTGCCGGACAAGTTCCATGGGGTGAAGGTGAAACAGAGTTTAATCCTGATACGGTAATGGCTCCCAAAGACCAGAAGAAAAATGATAAGTTTATTTTATATGGTATGGCTGCCGGCGATGATGCAATCAAAGATGCAGGTTGGGATGTTGAAACAGCAACAGAAGAAGATAAAAATCGTTTTGGAGTGATGATGGGCTCCGGAATCGGCGGTTTGCAAGTTATTTATGATAATTCTATTTCTTTCCATGAAAATGGTATCAAGAAGATTTCTCCTTTCTTTATTCCTTCTTGTTTAATTAATCTGGTATCAGGTAATCTTTCGATAAAACATGGATTAAAAGGTCCAAATCATGCTTGTGTTACTGCTTGTTCTACCGGTACACATGCAATCGGTGATGCTGCGGCAATGATTGCGCGTGGTGATGCTGATATGATGTTGGCAGGTGGAGCCGAATCTGCAGTAAATGTATTAGGATTGTCCGGTTTTGCCAGAATGAAAGCTATTACGGCTGAATTTAATGATACTCCAGAAAAAGCTTCTCGTCCTTGGGATAAGAATCGCAGTGGTTTTGTGATGGGAGAAGGAGCTGGGGCTCTGGTATTGGAAGAATTAGAACATGCAAAAGTTCGTGGTGCAAAAATTTATGCCGAGGTTGTTGGGTATGGTATGAGCGGTGATGCTTATCATATTACGGCTCCGTCCGGAGATGGTGCATATCGTGCTATGAAGATGGCTGCGGATCATGCAAAAGAAAATGGAGTTGAATTGTCTGACATCGGTTATATTAATGCTCATGGTACTTCTACTCCTGCCGGAGATGTTGGTGAGGCTTTAGCGGTTAAGCGTTTGTTTGGTGATGAAGGTGTAAAAAAAGTTTCAATGTCTTCTACTAAATCTGCGGTAGGACATTTGCTTGGTGCAGCTGGAGCAGTTGAAGCGGTTTATACTATTAAAGCGATTAATGAACAAACTTGTCCGCCAACACTCAACTTGGATAATCCGGCAGATGAATTAGCTGATTTTGACTTGGTTCCGCTTAAACCGAAAAAACGTGAAATCAAAGCCGCTATGTCTAATTCATTTGGATTTGGCGGAACAAACTCTTCGCTGATTTTGAAAAAATACGAATAGGCATAAGTAATATAGTATAAAAGAGCGAAAACAATTTCCGTTTTTTCGGTAAAGTTTCCGCTCTTTTTGTTTGTTATTGGAGGAGATTCTTAGATGAAAAAAATATTATTTCTATGTTTTTTGTTAATTATAGGAGTAATGTTTATTCTCTTTGATTTGGCAACGAAATCCGGAAATTATGAAACAGAACGTGAAGTTTTAATACCGCGCGGGGCTAATCTGATGACGGTTGCTAATAAGTTAAAAGAGGCAGGAATTATTCAATATCCTCAATTATTTCGTTTTATTGGTCGTTTTAACGGATTAGATAAAAAATTAAAGGCGGGAGAGTATGTTTTTGCACCGAATATGAGTTTGGTGGAGGTAATGCAAAAAATTGCAGATGGGGATATTTTTTATCGCCGAATTACTTTACCTGAAGGATTAACAACAATTCAGATATTGGAATTAATTATGTCTGAACCGTTGTTGAGCGATGAAATTACGGTAGAAGTGAAAGAAGGAGAGTTATTACCGGAAACTTACAGTTTTGTGCGAGGTGATAGTCGCAATAGTATAGTTCTGCAAGCAAAAAAAGCAATGCAAAATACTTTAGATGAAGTATGGAGCACAAGAGAAGATGAGCTTCCGCTTAAGAGAAAAGAAGATTTGTTGGTGTTGGCTTCTATTGTGGAAAAAGAAACCGGAATATCTGAAGAACGAGGATTAGTTGCTTCAGTGTTTGTGAATCGTTTGAAAAAAGGAATGAAATTACAAACTGATCCTACAGTTATTTATGCTTTAACTCAAGGTAAACAAGAATTGGGACGGCTGCTAACACGTAAAGATTTGAAAATAGATAATCCGTTTAATACTTATAAATATTATGGACTTCCACCAGCTCCAATTTGTAATCCGGGGAGAGAATCTTTAGAAGCGGCAGCGCATCCGGAAAAAAGTGATTTTATTTATTTTGTGGCAAGCGGAGATGGGGGGCATAATTTTGCGACAAATCTAAACGAACATAATAATAATGTACGTAAGTGGAAGAAAAATAAAAAGTAATATTAATCATTATTGATTTTTTTGTATGAAAGTGTATATTAATATTATGAGATAATTAGTATGTTAAATTTAAAAAATTTTTAGTTATGTTAAATTCATTATTATTACGTATAGCGTTTATTGCTGAAAGCTTACGCTTTACTGTGCCGGTTAAGCTGTTAAATCAGCAACCTGCTTTTGCTGTGAAAAGGGAATTGGCTGAAAAAAGAATGAAAATTCGGGCAATCCAAGGAAACGGAAAAAAGCAATATAATCGTAGAGGGGTGAGAGGTAGTAAGGTTGATGGTAAATTCAGCAAGTAAAATAGGCTAAATTGAAAATGTCACAGATTTTTTATCTGTGACATTTTTTGTTCCTAACGCCAAGAATTGTATTGTGAATGAGTAGTAAATTTAGGGAGAACTATTGGTTGGGGTTTGCTATTGAGGAGAGAATCAATACGTTGTTTTTTGTTATATTCAAAAGCAAGCGAATCTTGTTTTATTTCATCTTTGTATTGAGCATCCAACGAATCAACAATTTGAGTTAATTGTTTTGCTGTTCTGCGATAAACAGATACATTTTTTAGAAAAATTGTATGATAAAAATCTTCCTTTAATTTGTATCGGGATGGATACATTTTATTTTTGGTCTTGATTTGAAACATAAAATAGCGTGCTTTAAATTCACGATCATTTTTTTCATCGCTATTGTCGATAATTTTGATAAGACGGCCATCTAATTCATGATTGTGTTGACTCATGGTATTGAGTAGTGATTGCAAAAATAATTGTCCGTTTTGTAGTATAGTGGTGATGCTATTACTATCGTTCATAGCTTGGTAATATTTTTCTTGTTCATTGAGTAATTTATCGTATGATTGATGCGTAGTGAGCAGACTATCGTTTTGTTCAACCAATTCTTTAGTTAATCTTTGAGGACGGTATTGTTCAAAAGGATTTTCTTTTGTATTGCGGAATGAAAGAGTATCAATGGCTTCAAATTCTTTATAATCAATTCCATCGCGGAGATGTTTATAAAAGCGGAAAGATGTATCATTTTCTATTCTGCGGCGCTCTTCTCTTTTTTCTAATTCGGAAATTTTATTTTGAAGAGTTGTTTTTTCCAGATTAAAGTTTTTGTTTTGTTTTTCTAATTTATGGAGAAGAAGTTGTTCATTGATAATAACGGAGCCGCTAATTAAGGCAAATAGCCCTGCCTTATAGGCAAATTGTTTGATTTGCTTATTTCCTGACATCATAAATTCCCAATATGATTGAATATATATCTATAATAGACAAAAAAATGAAAAAATCAAGATTTTTTTTATTATTGTAATAATGTGTGTTGTATTTGATATGTAATAAAACTTTAATCTAGACAAAATATTAATAATATAGTATTCTTACATATAAGAAATATTAAGGTATGTTGGGTTCTAGGTATTTGAAAGTTAAAATATTGTGACATTCAAAGGCTGTAATTCTAAAAGTAATTTTAATTATAATTGTATTTTTAATAAACATATTTTAAAGAAATATTGGGTTGTTTTAGAACGTTTTTATCTTAGAAGATAAAGGAGGAGTTAAAACTATGCAAAATGAAGTTTTAAACGATATTAATACTTATATTAAAAATTGGGAAGTTAATATACTTGATGAATCTGCTATGCATAATACCGGTGTTGGTTTTAAGTATATTCACAAAGGTGAAGATAATAAGCCTAAATTGGAAGTTTTAAGTATGCCTCTATGGTTTCAATCGCAAATGGCAGATGGACAATCGTTTGAATATTGTAATGACAGATTAAGAGTACTCAAAAATCAGTTTGTTGTAATTCACCAAGAAATTATTGTTCCTGCTATAAATGCTCAAACTTTTATGAAAATGAGAGGACGAGATGAGTGACAATGTTAAAACATATGAGCCTTTAACAGAGGTGTATATTAGTGACATTACAGACAAAACTAAATATAAAGATGAATTTATTAAATATATAAGTAGTCATTTTGTTGGTTTAGATAGACCCGCATCTGTTTCAATGGGTATAAGTTCTGCAAATATGCAGGAGGTTTGTGAAATCCTTAAATCTAAAGGTATTGATGTTGTATATGCAGGGACAAAAGAAGCCGTAGATATTAATAAATTTGTTATTGATGAAACCGGAATCAAGACACCTTTTATGAGCCCTCAGGATTTATTATATGTAACAGCT
>JAFTNB010000138.1 GCA_017452115.1 Alphaproteobacteria bacterium | reverse complement strand
GTACACCTCATATAACCATGAAAAATCAGCCTAAACTATCCAGAGAGCAAATTGCAATTATGGATATTGATTTTGATGGTTTATATCATACTCCGGAAAATACATCCTTATCATCTTCTTATGCGACAGCTAAACAGAATGCAACTTGCTATGAGCTTACTTTGTTGTATAAATCTTCGGATTATGACTTAAATCAGATTCCTATTTGGCAAGAAATGAAAAAATTTAATAGTTTTCGTGCAATGTATCGTCCAATTTGCGCCCAGCTTGCTAAAATAAATTACAATCCAGACAACCTAAATCAACTTAATTTTTATGATGTTTTGGATACTATTGCTCAACATAATAGAGAAAATCCCAAACAACGTATGCCCTCACAAAGAAATATATTTTTGAAAACTTTTGCTGCATGTTATGGAGAAGAGTTTTTGCACAAAATGGCACAAATGGGAAAAAAAGACGAAGCCTACGGATTATTAACTTATATAAATTGTTTGGATAAATCAAATATTAAATGTCCTAAAGAAGCACATGAAGCGGCTCGTCTTTTTAATATACATCATGTAAAAAATCGTAAAAATGCCGAAGAAATGGAAGATTATTCATTAGTAAATAATTCGGCGAATCTAACTTTATGTTATGCCTTCCCTCATCATAAGGTTTTGCACGCTCCGGTAGAAATTGATCTTAATCCCAATATAGTATTTTTTGGTAGTTTTTTGCAAGAATTTCAAATTATTCGTAATCAAGAAAAAGAACGTCTATATCAACAAGGAATGATAAAAAATTGGCGGCCGGAAAGGAATGTAAGATGAAAACCTTATTACAAGAGATTGAAAAACTTGATTATGCTGTTGTCGGTTCTCAACTTAAAGAAGATGCTTTAGAGGAAATATGTGATGTACTCATTGCGGCTAATCGTCCGGATATTCCGGAAGATATGGTGTATTTTTTGCATAAATTTAATGGTATATCTTGTGGTGACGGTTGTATCTGGGGAATAAATGAAAAACATCATACGATATATGATATTGCTGCAGAAAATCTTATTTCTAAGAATTCTCAACCAGAAGCATTATTATTACTTGGAGAAAATACTCTAACTTATATTGCGTGGAATCAAAAGAGTAAAAAATATGTGATGATAGATAAATCAACCTTTGAGGAACTTCATCATTTTGAAAATCTTGCCGAAGCCATAAGTTATATTTTGAAAATAATCAGATAAACATTCATAAACCCAATTTTACTACATCTTTACCGAATTTTTCTTCTAAATTATCTAAAATACGAGATAACTTATCGTCATCGTGTTTTAACGTTTCAAAAAGAGATTGCTGAATTTCTTCATTATAAGATAATTTTCTGAGCTCTATACCTATACTACGGTATAATAATTTAGGTCGATATGCTTGATTTAGTAATTTATATGCCATATCTCTTAATAAAAAATCAGAGTTAGTTGCATTTTCAGGTTTGGCATATAAAGCTATAGTATTAAAATCTTTTGTTCTTAATATCACCCCCACTTCTCCACAAAATCCATTCCATTTTCTTAACTTTTGAGCCGCATGATGGACATGATAACCCAATTGCACTTGTAAAAATTGCAAATTATCAGTAAAATCTTCAAAAGATTTTGTATCTTGGATTGATTGAGGTGATTGTTGGTGAGAATCGACTGGGGATACGGCTATACCGCTTAATTCCATTTTCAGATTAAGACCATGCATACCTAATATCTTTTTAAGCCAAGTGTTATCTTGGGCAACAAAATCTTTAATAGTAAAAACCCCATTAAATTTTAAATTTTTGGCACTCTGGTTACCAATACCGCATACATCATCAATTGAGATATTTCCTATAGTTTGAACAATTTTATCCGGTCTTATTACAAATATGCCATTTGTATTTTTAGCTTTATCACTTGCAAGTTTAGCTAAAGTTTTGGATGAACTTAATCCTATAGATACAGGAACATTAACTTCTTCTAATACTGTTTGTCTGATTTTGGTGATTAAGTCGGTATAAGTTGTTTTATATACTTTATTTAACCCTGTTAAATCTAAATAAGACTCATCAATTGAAAATTCTTCCACATCCGGACTGAATGTCTTAATAATGCTCATAACTTTACCAGATATTGCTCTATAACGTTGATGATGCGCCGGAATACAAATAACTCGGGGATGTGTCTTCTGAACTTGAAAATACGGTGCGCCCATCTTAATTCCGCATAATTTGGCTTCTTTGGAACGAGAAATAATAACTCCTTTGTTTCCACTTCCGGTCATTACGCAAACCGGCTTATCTTGCAAATCCGGATTATCCACCCGTTCACAAGATACAAAAAAAGAATCACAATCTATTAATCCGATAACTCTTTGCTTCATTCCTTCGTTCCTGTTTCGTTCTAAAATAATTCATTATTAAATAATGTCAAGTAATACTAACAGGCGATAACACATAATAAAATATATATTTATGCAAAAAAGTCCTTGTATTAATCTAAAAATTCTTTTATTTTATCCGCAAATAATGTTTATGGTATAAATTTAGAAAGGGTTATAGTTATGACTGCTCCTTTAATGCCTCGCGCTACAGCGGTTTGGTTGGTTGAAAATACTACTTTGACATTCCGTCAAATTGGTGATTTTTGTGAATTACATGAACTTGAGATTCAAGCTATTGCTGATGGTGATGTATCCGGTAATATTATGGGAATCAGCCCCATTGATAATGGTCAGCTAACAATAGAAGAAATTAAAAGATGTGAGGCAGATTCTAAAACACGTCTTGAAGCAGCTCCAATGGAACG
>JAFTNB010000137.1 GCA_017452115.1 Alphaproteobacteria bacterium | reverse complement strand
TCGTAATACGCTGCGTGTAATCGGAAAAGAATTTATGGTCGGTCTGATGAATGGTGTGATTTTTGCGGCTCTGATTGCTCTGATTACGCGTATTCTGTTTCCTGAACAAATTATGCTTAGTTTGATTATTGCTATTGCAATGATGATAAATTTGACGATAGCAAGTGTGGCAGGAATATTAATTCCGCTTATTCTTAATCGTTGTAAAGTAGATCCGGCCATTTCTTCTGGGGTGTTTCTGATTGCATTGACTGATTCCGGCGGATATTTTATCTTTTTAGGGTTGGCTAAGCTTTTGCTCTTCTAGCAAAAATTAAAATTGTGTATATACTTTTATCTTAATGCTTTATCTTGTTGTAGATTTTTTTATAATATTTGTAAGATATATGAATAGGAGAAAATTGTGATTTTAGGATTGTTTGTAGCATTAGTAGTAGTAATTTGCGACCAATTGTCTAAATTTTGGATGTTGAATTATGTATTGGCCGAAAAGTCAGTAATTGAAATATTTCCAAGTTTTAATTTAGTAAAAGCGTGGAATACGGGTGTTAGTTTTTCTATGTTTAATAATGGAGGTACATTAGGTGTTTGGGCTTTATCATTTTTGGCTTTGGTGATAGTGGCTTTTTTGATTAAGTGGTTGTATAGTGAAAAAAATCAATGGATACAAATATCTTTGGGTATGATTATTGGAGGGGCACTCGGTAATGTGATTGATAGGGTATTACATGGTGCAGTGTTTGACTTTTTGGATTTTTATTGGAAAAATGCTCATTGGCCGGCGTTTAATGTTGCAGACAGTTTTATTTGTATTGGGGCGGTACTTATTATTGCTCATAGTTTGCGAGATGGTTCTAAAAAAACTAAAAAAGGAGAAAATTAATGAAAAAAGTATGGACTTTGGGTGTTTTTTTATGTGTTGCTATTTTGTGTTCTTGCGGAAATGTAACAAAAGAAAAATTAGGGTTGGCTAATTCTTCTCCTAATGAGTTTATGGTTTCTCCCAGACCTCCTTTGTCTTTGCCTCCGGAATATGATTTATTGCCGGTTGGAATGGAAAATTATTATGATAATGATTTGGATGAATTATCAGAAGCTGATAAAGGCTTGCTAGAACGGATTTCTAAGGAAAAAATTTCTGATAATATTCAGAAAAAAGCAGATGCGGAATTGAAAAAATTGAAAACTAATGAATAGATTTATTGCGTTTATTGTATCTTTGATGTTTCTGTCTTGCGGCTGTGAGAATATGGCAAAGGCAGGAATGTTTGATGCTGAAGAATTTTATTTGGATAATGGTTTGCGTGTAATTGTGATTCCTAATCACAAAGCTCCGATTGTAAGGCAAATGTTGTGGTATAAGGTCGGAAGTGTCGATGAAAAATTAGGTGAGGGCGGAATGGCTCACTTGCTTGAACATCTGATGTTTCGCGGAACAAAAAAAGTCGGTAAAGATGAGTATAATAAGATAATCCAAGAAAATGGTATTGACGGTAATGCTTTTACCAGTAAAGATTTTACGGTCTATTATCAAAGTATGGATATTTCACGTCTGGAATTAGCTATGTTTTTGGAAGCCGACAGAATGCATAATCTGAATTTATCGCAAGAAAATTTTGAGTTGGAACGAGATATTGTATTCCAAGAACGAAAGCAAATGGTGGATAATAGTCCCAATGCTCCTTTTGCTGAAAATTTACGTAGTTTAATTTGGGGAATGCATCCTTATGCTCGTCCGGTGACTGGGCAACCTTCAGAAATTATGGGCTTGAAGCTCGAACATTTACGCGATTTTTATCGGCGTTATTATGTGCCAAATAATGCAATTTTGGTGTTATCCGGAGATATTGAACCGAATATGGCAAAAAAACTGGCTGAAAAATATTATGGTAATTTGAAAAAAACAGAGGTTGGTGAACGAGTTGATTTTCCTGATGTGGATAAAAATGGTGAAACGCGTTTAGTTATGGAATTACCTCAGATTAATAGTACAAGGCTGACAAATAGTTGGATTGTACCATCTTATCAGACGAAGAATGATGAAATTTATAATTTGATGGTATTGTCGAAATATTTAGGAGAGGGAGAAACATCAAAATTATATAAAAAGTTAGTAAAAAGCAAAAAACTTGCTTTGGCTGTGAATAGTTCATATGATTTTGGAGGACGCAGCTATGGTACTTTTTCGATTGGAATATTGCCAAAAGATGGTATATCTGCTGATGAAATGCAACAAGCTCTTGATAAGGCAATTGATGAAGCTATAGCAGAAATTGATATTAAAGAAATTGAAAATACCAAGCATAAAATGCGTGCCGGTTTGGTATATTTACGTGATAACCCTAATGAAGCAGCTTCTATTGCAGGAGCGTTGGCTGCAAGTGGTATGAGCTTGCAAGAAATGGAAAATTATGAAGATAATATTGCGGCAGTAGAACCGGATAGTGTGAAAAAAACTGCAGAAAAATATTTACGTATAAATAAGAGAATTGGTGGTGTATTATTACCGCTTGGAGGTCTTAATGGTTAGACGAGGGCGAAGAAATTCATATGGTATATTGCTTAAAATTGTTTTGGCCGCAGTATTCGTATATTGCGGATATTCAATTTATGAAAAAAATGCTTTTTTAAATTTGAGCGAATTTGTAGAAAAATCAGAGCTAAATGGGCGTAATTTTAATACAAAGGTTGAAGAAGTTGTTTCACCTCGTTATAAAATAAAGGCTTATTTGTTTAAGAATAAAACTAATCCGATTATAGCGATGAATTTTATGTTTAAAAATGCAGGTTATGCCAGTGAAGATGAAAATAAATTAGGAATAGCTAATTTGGCTACGGAAATGCTGATTTCCGGAGCAGGGGATTTGAATGATGAACAATTTAAGGAAAAACTTGAAGATAATGCTATATCTATCGGTTTTCATGCAGAAAAAGATGATTTTCCTGGCTCTTTGCTGACAACAGTGGAAAATAAAGAAATTGCTTTTGAAATGCTGAAAAATGTGTTGGAAAAGCCACGTTTTGAAAGTGATGATTTGTTGCGGGCAAAGCAGAGATTGCAAGAAGCATTGCGGCAACAGTCAGAACATCCGGAATCTGTATTACGTCTTGAATTTAATAAGGAATTATATGGTACCCATCAGTACGGTCGTAATCCGTTAGGGAAAAAAGATACAATTGATAAGATAACGGCTCAAGATTTGCGTGATTTTATGAAGAGAAATTTTGCGAAGTCTAATTTAATTGTAGGAGTAGCCGGAGATATTACAGTTGATGAATTGGGGGCATGGTTAGATAGAATTTTTGGCGGATTACCGGAAAATGCTAATATGAATTTTGTTCGTAACCCCGATATTAATTTTGTAGCAAAAAATAAAGATATTAAGTTGACAACAGCTCAAAATACTGCGATGTTTGCAGTAGAAGGTGTGTCACGCAATGATACGGATTTTTATCCTCTATATGTGGCTAATTTTATTTTAGGCGGTTCGGGATTGACTTCTCGTTTGTCTTTAGCTGCGAGAGAAAATGAAGGACTTACATATAGTATTTGGACAACCATGGGGTTGGCTGATAAATCACCGTTAATTATAGGAAGTTTTTCTTCAACACCGGAAAAATTTGATGATGTTGTACAGATTATGTTGCAAGAATGGCGTAATTTTGCTACTAAAGGTGCTACTGCTTTAGAGGTGGAAGAAGCTAAAAAATATTTGATTGCTTCTTATAATTTGCGTTTTGCAGCGATTTCTGATATTGCTGAAATGATGATGTTGATGCAAAGAGATAATTTGGGAGTGGATTTTTTACAAAAAAGAAACAATTATGTGCGAGATGTTTCACTTGAACAAGTAAATAGAGTTGCTGCACAATATTATAATGCAGAAAAATTGGTGAGAGTGAATATAGGTGTGTTTGCCGAAGAAAATAAGGAGCATGAATAAAAAATGAAAAAAGAATTGGTGAAATTCAAGTATTGGAAAAAATTAAAAGGTCATTACAAAAAAATGCGCAGTGTGCAAATGCGCGATTTGTTTGATACGGATGAAAAACGGGCTGATAAGTTTACTGTTCAGACTGATTTTATGTATTGTGATTTTTCAAAAAATCGCATTAATGGCAAGACTATGAAATATTTATTGCGTTTGGCTGAAGAATGTAAGCTGCATGAGGCTATTGAAGCGATGTTCTGCGGGCAGCGGATTAATACAACCGAAAATCGTCCGGTTTTGCATACTGCTTTACGTAATAGAGGGAATAGTCCAGTTTATGTTGATGGCAAAAATGTGATGCCGCAGATTAATGAAGTATTGGCTAAAATGCGGGATTTTTCTGAAGCTGTACGTTTTGGAAAGTTTAAAGGATACACCGGTAAAAAACTAACTAATATTGTTAATATTGGTATCGGAGGCTCTGATTTGGGGCCGGTAATGGCAACGGAAGCTTTGCGTAAATATTGGGCAAAAGATATTAATTGTTATTTTATTTCTAATATTGATGGTACTGCTTGTGCAGAAGTGTTGAACAAAATTAATCCTGAAACAACACTGTTTATTGTGGCTTCAAAGACATTTACAACTATCGAAACTCTGACTAATGCAAAAACATGTCGCAAATGGTTGGTCGATGCATTGGGAGAACATGCGGTAGCTAAACATTTTGTTGCTCTTTCAACTAATACGGAAGAAGTTAAAAAGTTTGGTATTAATCCGGATAATATGTTCGAGTTTTGGGATTTTGTCGGCGGACGTTATTCGATGTGGTCCGCTATCGGTTTGTCGATAGCAATTGCTGTGGGGATGGATAATTTTGAAAAAATGCTTGATGGAGCATATGCTATGGACAGGCATTTCCGTGAAACAGATTTTGAACATAATATTCCGGTAATCTTGGCAATGCTTGGAATTTGGTATAATAATTTCTTTAATCTCAAAAGTTATGCCGTTGTTCCTTATGATGAGTATTTGCGTTATGTGCCGGCTTATTTGCAGCAATTGGACATGGAAAGCAATGGTAAGTATATTTCTAAAGATAATAAACAAGTTCATTATATGACTGGTCCTGTATTGTTTGGAGGAGCCGGAACAAATGTTCAGCATTCGTTTTTCCAGTTGATACATCAAGGTACAACAGTTGTTCCTTGTGATTTTATTATTCCTGCTATTTCACATAATGAGATTGGTGAACATCATGAGATTCTTGTGGCTAACGTTTTGGCGCAGGGTGAAGCTTTGATGCGTGGTAAAACAACTAAAGAGGTCACAGAGGAGCTCGCAAAATTGGGAAAAAGCAAGGATGAGGTTGCAATTCTTAAGAAATTTAAAACATTTGACGGTAATCGTCCATCAAATACTATTGTATTCAAGAAAATTGATCCGTATTCATTGGGGGCATTGATTGCAATGTATGAACACAAAGTGTTTGTGCAGGGAATTATTTGGAATATTAATTCTTTTGATCAAATGGGGGTTGAACTTGGTAAGCAGCTTGCTAAAAATATTCTTCCGGAGTTGCAAGGAAATGCACAAGGGGTTGCTCATGATGGTTCAACAAATAATTTGATTAGGTATATTAGGCGTTTGCGTAAATAGAGTAAGGGAAGTTTGTATAATGGTCATCTAGTGCAGCAACTGTGAGTAAAATGTTCAGTCATGTAGTTCTATCTACACTCCTTCACATTTACTATATGACTCATTCTCCAAACTTCTTGAAGAAGCTCGTCTAGAGGTTTTCTATAGCCATTTTCTACGGTCGCGTACTCGGTCATGTACTACTTTGTAC